>JANYDZ010000270.1 GCA_025363375.1 Hyphomicrobiales bacterium | reverse complement strand
TCCAATTGTTGGAATGTTTAGCCTTTCGTCCTCGGTCCTCAACTACCAGCTCCGTTCAGCCCGTCACAGGATATGGCAACACTGCCGCGCTTATTTTACCGAGAACGGCTGCTGATAGGGACGCCCAAAAGGCACGCCGTTGATCACGGTCTGCACCGGTTTTAGAAATACATTCCCGTCGCGTCGATTGCTCCGGGTATCGACGAAATTCACTGGCCCCTCGACGAGTTCCATAATTGCGATATCGCCGGCCGCCCCGATTTGCAGAGTGCCGATTTTCGGCTCGCGATTAATGATACGCGCTGGATTAACCGTCGCCATCGCGATGACGTCGTCAATCGAATAGCCGAGCGTCAAGAACTTGCTCATGACCCAAGGCAAATATGGCATGCCGGGCGAGTTGGCCGAGTTGACGTGAATGTCCGAAGATATGGTGTCGGGAGGGCAGCCTTGCTGGATCGCCGCTTGCGCCACGGTGAAATCGAAACTGCCGCCGCCGTGGCCCACATCAAAGATCACCCCGCGTTTCTTCGCTTCTATCGCCGCCGGCAAAAGCTTGCCATCCTGCACGATGTTCGTGGACGCGCCCGCGACATTGGTTGCGCCCGAATATGCATGCGTCAGAATATCCCCTGGACGCAGCAGATCAAGAATCGTCGACATGAGAGCGACGGATTCGACGCCCCCAATGTGCACCATGACCTTCGCTGGCCGTCCGGAGCGTTCGGCGGCGAGGATCGCCCGCTTCAGCGGTTCGGCGCCGTGTTTGAAAATCACGTTCTCGGACATTCGTACTTTCACGCCCAGCGTGAAGTCCGGGTTTTCCGCGAGAGCCATCGCGCAGGACTCAACCTGGGCATTGTCGATGTTGTAGAGTTCGGAGACAGGAAAAGCCGACAGGCCATTGTTGGCGATGTGTACGAAGGCGTAGATGCGGCTTCTCGCCGCCGCGCTGACGAAACGCACGAGGCCCGCGAGATTGTTGACGCCCGCGTCGCCGGCGGAAACCAGTGTCGTCGTGCATTGGAATTGCGCGAGTTCGTCGGCTGGAATGCCGATGGCGGAACCATACGGGTAGACATGCGAGTGCAGGTCGATCAGGCCCGGGGCAACGAGCTTGCCGGCGGCGTCGATGCTGCGCAATGTTCGCTCGGCTGGAATGAAGGCTTCGATGGCTTCGATGCGGCCAAATCTTATGCCTACGTCGCGCTTGCCGCGAAGGGACTGGCTGGGATCGATGACCTCGCCACCCCTGATGACGAGATCGAACTTGTCGTTTGGGCCCATGGCGGCGCGCGCCACGGATGAATGCGCCAACGCAACACCCATCGCGGCGCTTTGCACAAATCGACGACGGGTGAGTTCCATGACTTTGCCTCGCATATTGCAAATTAGGCGTCGGGTTAAAAATGTAAACCAGTGGCCGAACTTTGGAAATGGCCAGCGTCCGCGACATCCCGCCCGAGTGTGTTGCCCCAATCCACACTTTCGCTCGCATGCGGCTCTGTTTCAGCGGCGAGCGCATCGTCGGGGAGCCCTCGATATGCGAAAAAGTCCCTGCAAAATATAGCTGAATCGCGTGTCAGACGCATCAGATTATTAAGTCATCCGGCGAATGCGGTCTCAAATCATTTGCCCGTGAACTGGACTCCCCTGCCCCGCCCGGCGAAGGTGCGCGCCATCAGGAGCCCCGCCCATTGTCCCGATTGCCCCCGCTGTCCCTCGCCGCCCTCACTATTCTGGACGCCGGCCCCGCCGGCCAGATCAGAGCCGCCGCCGAAGCCGGATGGCGTTCGGTCGGCTTGCGGCTCAACCCACTGCTTGCCAGCGATCCGCGCGTTGTGGGAGACCCCGCGCAAGAGGCCGGGATCGTCGAACTGATGCGGGAGACGAAAATGGCGCTGCTGGAAGTCGGCGTCTTTCCGGTCAGCGCCGACATGAACATCGAGGCGCTGCGCCCCGTGATGGCGTTTTCCGCGCGGCTCGGAGCGCGGTTTCTGGTCTGCCCGATCGAGGATTGCGACATTGCGCGGCGCGCGGAAAAATTCGCCCGTCTGTGCGACGCCGCGGGCGCCCATGGGCTGGCCGCGCTGGCCGAGTTCAATCCCTACAGCGGCTGTCCCGATCTGCGCGAGGCTGTCCGGCTGGTGGAGAGCGTCGGGCGGGCCAACGCCGGGCTGGTGATCGACGCGCTGCATCTGTCGCGCTCGGGCGGGCATCCCGATGATTTGAAAAACGTCGATCCCGCGCTGTTGCGCCTCGTGCATTTTTGCGACGCGCCGGCTTTCACCGCAACAGTGCGCAGTCTGGATGAATTGCGCAGGGAATCGCGCACGGCGCGGTTGCTGCCGGGCGAAGGCGGGCTCTGGCTGCGGGAACTCCTCGACGCCTTGCCGGAGGGAACGCCGGTCAGCCTCGAAGCGCCGACCGCGCGCAACGCGCATCTTCCCGCGGCCGAGCGGGCGCGGCTTGCCCTGTTGCAAACCGAGCGGTTTTTGTGGGGATGACCGGCGCCGCCGCGCCGACGAGGCGCAGCAGCAGATGGCGCGACAAATGCGCAACGACAGGCGCCGCCAGCCCATCGCCGAGAAGATGGCAGGCCTGGTTGTAGCGGCGCGGCAAAATATAATCGTCGGGCAGGCCCATCAGCCGCGCCGCCTCGCGCCCCGAAAGCAGCCGCGAGCGAACGGACCTGCCCTCGACCAGCATGATGAATTGCCGGCTTGAGCCGCCGCCGGGCGTGCGCAAACAACCGGAAACATCGTCGAAGCGGATTTCCGCGCGTTGAACTTTCCGGCCGTCCGCGCCCACCCGCGTGCGGCGGTAGAGCGCCCCGACCACGCGTTCGCCGGAAGCCCGGGCCGCGCGCAGTTTTTCGCGGTTGACCTCCGACATCATCGCGGCCAGCCGCGCCGTCTCTTCGCGCGAATGCCATTGCACGTCGCGCGGATTTTCCTCGATGAGATCAATCAGGCGCGCGTTGGATTTTGCCGGCGACGGCAGAGCCCACCAGCGCCAGGCGTTTTTCACCTCGCCGCGCAGTTTCGATTGCGCGCGCAGCAAAGCCGCCGACGCCCATGGCGGGGCGGGCGCCGCGCCAACCAGACCGCGCGCGACGCGAAGGTCGTCGCGCAAGGCGACGATGAACAGACGCGGGCGCGATTGCGGCACGAAATGCGCGGCGTCGATGGTCAGCGCGCCGAAAACATAGCCGAGCGCCTTGAGAGCGCGGCAGAGTTCGGCGAAATCACGCCCTTCGTTCGAGGTGAGCGCGCCCGCGACATTTTCGAGCACGAGGATTTTCGGGGCGCGTTGCTTCCCGCGCAGACCTTCGATCAGATTGCGAAAGCCGAAAAAGGCGCCGGAACGCGCGCCCCTGAGCCCCTCGCCATTGCCGGCGAGCGACAGATCCTGACAGGGAAACGAGGCCCAGGCGAGATCGGCCTGGCCGGGGATTTGCCCCGGTTTCAGGGCGTGAATATCGCCGAAATGGAAGTCGTCGCCGCCCCAGTTGTCGCGGTAGGATCGGGCTTTGCCGGGGTCGAAATCATTGGCGAAGAGGCATTGCCAGTCCGCGCCGAGCCCCGCCCGGCACATGCCGCCGCCAGCGAAGAATTCGTAGAAAGTAGGTGTGCCCATGGAATCGCCTTGCAAGGCGAGGGTAGTGGCGGGGCGGGCGCGGGTCCAGTGCGGGCGGGATGCAGCGCGGGACAGGCGCCGGGTTTGCGCCCGCCCTATTCTTCTGGAGGCTTTGCGGCCCCGACCTTTGACGCTCTGGCGCTCCGCGAAATCCGGGGCGTCTGCCCCGGCCATTTGACGATGCGGTCGACGTAATCGCGCAGCTTGATCTCGCCCTCCACCGCCCCTACCCGCCCCCGCACGGAAATGCCGGCTTCATGCACCGTATCAGGCGAACCCGACACAAGCGGATGCCACCAGCGCAGGTCCTTGCCTTCATCGACGAGGCGATAGGCGCAAGTCGGCGGCAGCCAGGGGATGTTTTGCAGTTTCACGGGGGTGAGCTTGATGCAATCGCGGACGTAGCGCTGGCGGTTCCTGTAATCGTGGCACCGGCAGGAGCCCGCGTCGAAAAGTTTGCAGGCGATGTCGGTGAAATGGATTTCGCCGGTGTCTTCATCCTCGAGCTTGACGAGGCAACAGCGGCCGCAGCCGTCGCAGAGGCTTTCCCATTCCTTTTTGTTGAGGTTTTCGAGGCCCTTGCGCCAGAACGGCTCCGTTTTGGCGGGCGTCGTCCTGGTCGGCGCTGTTTGAGCGGGCCCGTTCCCGGCGCTCTGGGGCGGGGGGCGTCTGGAAGCGGTCATGAAGTTCTGTCTCGGCGCGGCGGCTTGCGCCGTTCCGGCACATCAGCTCGGGCAATTGGTTAGCGAAGGTATGGGATAGCGAAGCGATTGGGCGGCGCGCTGGCGAAAAATCCCGCGTCCCCGCACTTGCGCCGACGACGCGTCGTCGTCAAGTGTGTCGTCAAGAGCCCCCGAATTGTGGTATTGTCACAACCGAGTTGCCGGAGAGTTCAGAGCCGCGTGTTCGACGATTTCAAAAACTCCCGGTCGGGGCGCCGCCTCGCACGGCTTCTGCTGGCGTTCGACGCCTGGGTGAATTCGTCGCTGTACGAGTCGTCGCAGGCGTTCGGGCGCTATTACGACGGCTTTTCGGCGTTCATGGACCGGTTTTGCGTGCGCGGCGGCAAACGCGTCGCCGTGGAACTCGC
>JANYDZ010000683.1 GCA_025363375.1 Hyphomicrobiales bacterium | reverse complement strand
GTCTGGACTTGCCGCGCGCGCCATGGTGAAATCAAGGCACGAGTTGAAAAGCCCGGGCCGAACGCGCGTGATCAAATCGCGTCGCGCCGCGGGGGAGGAATGGATGAGGCGGCCGGCCCGATTTCCGTCGATCTTGCCTGCCGCGACGCTCCGCCCGATCGCGCCAGCTCAGGCTCAATCGCCTGTCGATTTCCACAAGGGTGAGACCGTCTTCCCGCCAATCGGCTCGCCGCCATAAAGCCGTGAAATCATTTTCAATACAGGAACCAGCAATGCTCACCGTCGCGCAAGCCATCGCCAAAACGCTGAAAGCCTACGGAACCGAAAAGTTCTTCTGCCTCTGCGGCGGCGATCACGACCTGTGGTACGCGCTCGACGACGAGGGCATTGAAATCATCAACTGCCGCACCGAAAACGCGGCGGTCTACATGGCCGACGGCTACGCGCGCATGACCGGCAAGCCCGGCTTTGTCTACGGGCAGCGCGGCCCGGGGGTCGCCAATCTCGCCGGCGCGCTCGCCGATCCGTTCTGGGCCAAAAGCCCGGTGATTTCGCTGACATCCTCCACCGCGCTCGCCTCGCGCGACCGCTTCGAATATCAGGAGTGCGAGGGCCTGCCGTTGCATGTGGGCCTGACCAAATGGAACAAGACTTTGTCCTCGCCCGGCCGCGCCGCGGCCATGCTGCGCGCCGCGATCCGCCACGCGCTGTCGCCCTCGCCCGGCCCGGCGCATCTGGAAATTCCAGCCGATATGTTCGAGATGGAATCGGGCGAAGAGATTTTTCGCGAGGAAAATATCGACACGGTGAATTCCTTCCGCTTTCCGCCCGACCACGCGAAGTTGACGGCGGTCATTGAAGGCCTGCTGACGGCGGACAAGCCGTTGATCGTCGCCGGCAAGGGCGTCGTGATTTCGGGCGCGTGGGACGAATTGACGAAATTCGCCGAAGCGCTTTCCATCCCCGTTGCGACTTCGCTCGGCGGCAAGGGGGCCATTGACGAAAGCAACGATCTCGCCATGGGCGTGATCGGCCGCAATTCGCGCAAGATCGGCAATGATTCCGTGCGCGATTGCGACGCGGTCCTGGCCATTGGCACAAGGCTCGGGGGCCTGGCAACGCACCGCTGGACGCTGCCCTTCGACAAGAAGATTTTGTTCCACATCGACGCCGACGCGCAGATTCTCGGCCACAACTACCGCACGCGGGCGAGCGTCGCGGCGGACGCTAAGCTGACGCTCGCGGCGGCGAACGACATTGTGGCGGAGCGCAAGCTCGCGCGGCCGCGCACCGCCTGGGCCAAGGGCATGACCGAGCGCCTCAACACATGGCGCAAGCACGCGGCGGAATTGCACAATGCGCAAAAGGTCGAAGGCATTCACCCCGCTGAAGTCGTCGCCGCCGTCCGCCGCGCGATGGGGCCGAACGACGTCGTCGGCGCCGACACGGGCGCCCATGGCGGCTGGGTGGGCGCGCTGTTTCCCGTCGCCGCCGGCAAGACGATGATCCGCGCCAACGGCTCGCTCGGCTGGGTGTTTCCCGGCGCGCTCGGCGCGGCGCTTGGCGCGCCCGGCCGCCGCGTCGTCGCCATCACCGGCGACGGCGGCATGCTCTACCACATGTCGGAGTTCGAGACGGCGCTTCGCTGCAACATTCCCGCGGTCGTCGTCGTCATGAACAACGCGTGCCTCGCCTCGGAATACCAGACGCAGAAGCGGCATCAACGCACGGTCAATTCCGTGCTCGATTTCCGCGACGTGGATTTCGCCGCCGTGGCGCGCGCTTTCGGCGCCTTCGGCGCGCGCGTGACGAAATCGGAAGACCTCGACGCCGTCATCAAGGCCGCGCTCGCCGACGGCGGGCCCGCGCTGGTGGACGTCGTCGTCGGCAAGGAAGCGCAGTCGCCGTCCGCCAACCGCGACAAGACGCGGCTTGTTTAGGGATCAACGATGTACAAGTGCGAATTTGAATGGCCCAACGGCGCTTATATCGCCGTCGTCTTCAACATGTCCTGGGAGACGTGGGAGAAAACGCTGGGCACGCCCTCCAACAACCAGAAGGTTCACGAGCGCGTGCCGCCGCACGCCAAATATCAACGCGGCATGCGCTGGATCTACGAGCACGCTTACGCGGAAACCGGCGGCATGCAGCGCCTGCTCGACATCTGGAAGCGCCACGCGATCAGGACAAGCTGTTACGCCGACGGCGAGACCGTGTCGCTGTTTCCCGACCTCGCCAGGCAGGCCTTCGCCGAGGGACACGAATTTCTCGTGCAGGGCTGGAACCACAATTATTTCTGGGACATGAGCGTCGCCGAACAGGAAGACTCCCTGCGCCGCACGCAAAAAATGTTCAACGCGCTCGGCATCAAGGCGACGGGCTTTTCCAGCCCCGGCGGCCATGTCACGGCCGAGACTTTTCCGATCTGCGCCGACATGGGCCTCGATTACGTCTGCGGGTTGCGCAACGCCGACGTGCCCTTCATCATCAATTGCAACGGCCGCAAGTTGGTGGGGCAGACGTCCTACGCGCTCACCGACTTCTCCAACTACAGCGTCTCCGACGCGACGCCGCGCGATATTCTGGGCATGTGGAAAGACGGCTTCGACGGCATGTACGAGGAGGGCCGGCGCGGCCATCCGAAGTTTCTCGCCTACGGCACGCATCCCATTCTCGCGCATGCCTTCCGCACGAAACCGCTGGAGGAAATCATCGAATACGTGAAATCAAAACCGCGCGTGTGGATCGCCACGCGCGGCGAGATCGCGCGCTGGATGCTGGAGAAATATCCCAACCACGATCTCGCCGCCTTCTATCCCGAAGCCGTCGCGTCGGATTTGCATTACGGGCTTGGCATCGGCCTTGGCGGCGAGGCCGCGGTTAAGGAAGCGCTGAGCTTCCGCAAGGCCTGAGAAAGGGAACGCCCGTGTATAAATGCGATTTCAAATGGCCCGGCGGCGCGCATATCGCCGTCGTCTTCAACATGTCCTGGGAAGTTCCCGAACACGCCGTCGGCGCGCGGCCGAACAGCAAATACAAACGCGCCATGCGTCCCGTCTACGAAAACGCGCTCGCCGACACCGGCGGCATGCAGCGCCTTCTCGATTTGTGGCGGCGCCACGACGTCAAGGGCTCCTGCTATGTCGACGGCCTCGCTGTCACGCTGTTTCCGGATCTCGCGCGCGCCGTGCACAAGCAGGGATTCGAATTCATCGTGCAGGGCTGGACGCATGAATTCCTCTACGATCTCACCGTTGAAGAACAGGCCGACGACATCCGCCGCACGAATGAAGCCGTCGAGAGGGTCACGGGTCAGCGCGCATACGGCTTTTCCAGCGCCGGCGGGCACCTGACGGCGGAGACGTTCGGCATTCTCGCCGCGCAGGGCTTCAAATATTGCTGCGGACTGCGCAACGCCGAAGTGCCCTTCATCATCAACATCGACGGCAAGAAAATCGTGGGACAGACGAGCTACGCGGTTTCCGACACGCCCGCCGCGCGTCAAACCCTGACGCCGCGCGAATGCGCCGAGCAATGGCGCGATTATTTCGACGCGCTTTACGACGAGGGCAAGCGCGGCTACCCCAAAATGCTGGCTTACGGCTCGCATCCCCACCACGCAAACGCGCACCGCGTGCGCCCGCTGGAGGACCTCGTGCGTTATGTCAAAAGCCACGCGAAAGTCTGGATCGCGACGCGCGGCGAGATCGCCGACTGGATGCTGAAGAACTATCCCGGGCACGACCTTGCGGCCTTCTATCCGGAGGCCGTGAATTCCGACCGGCTCTACGGCCTTGGCCTCGGCCTTGGCGGGCGGGAGGCCCTCGACAAGGCCGCGAGCTACAGGGAAACCTGAAACGCGGCCGCTCCCGGGGCCGTTCAGTGAAATTTGCGGCGCGCCGCAAATTTCCGTGAACAGCCCCGGCCGGCAAATTTGCGTCTTCATTTTGCCCGGCAAACCGGCTAGGAAGACCCTGTCACAAAGGTTCCGCGCCAATCCAGGCGCGCAATTAGCGCTTCGCGCGCAAAGGGGAGTGAGCAATGGCGTCTCTTAACGTCAACGGAAAAACTTATCAGGCGGATGTCGATCCGCGCACGCCTCTGCTGTGGGTGTTGCGTGATTCTGTCGGCCTCACAGGCACGAAATACGGCTGCGGCATCGCCCAGTGCGGCGCGTGCACGGTTCACATCGACGGCGTGGCGACGCGCTCCTGCTCGGTTCCCGTCAGCGGCGTCGCCGGCAAGCAGATCACCACGATCGAGGGGCTGGCGCAGAACGGCGTGATGACCAAGGTGCAGAAAGCCTGGGTCGACAACGACGTGCCGCAATGCGGCTATTGCCAGAGCGGCATGATCATGGCGGTTTCGGCCTTGCTCAAGAACAAGCCGAAGCCGACCGACGCGGACATCAACGCCGCCATCACCAACATTTGTCGCTGCGGCACCTATCAGCAGGTGCGTGAAGCGATCCACATGGCCGCCAAGGCCTAAGGGGGGACACAATCATGAACGACATGCCCAATTTCGCCGCCTTTCCCGCGCCAAACCGCCGCCAGTTTTTCGTCGGCGCCGCCGCCGGAGGCCTTTCGCTCGGCTTCAGTATTTCTGAGGCCGGCGCCCAGAGCGCCATGAACGCGCCCGGCGCGCCCGCGCTGACGCAAACCCCTGAAATCACCGCCTGGGTGGTGATCGAGCCCGACGACAAGGTCATCGTGCGCATCGTCCGCTCGGAAATGGGTCAGGGCACGCTCACCGGCCTCGCCCAGCTCGTCGCCGAGGAACTGGAATGCGACTGGTCCAAGGTCACCTGGGAATATCCGACCCCCGGCCAGAACGTCGCGCGCAAGCGCGTCTGGGGCAATTTCTCCACCGGCGGCAGCCAGGGCATTCGCCAGTCGAATGAATACGTCCGCCAGGGCGGCGCCGTCGCGCGCGAAATGCTGATCCAGGCCGCCGCGAACGAGTGGAACGTCCCGGCCGCCGAATGCACGGTGTCGAAGGGAATCATCAGCCACAAGAGCGGCAAGAAAACCTCATACGGCAAAGTCGCGGCCGCGGCCGCCAAACTCACTCCGCCCGACGTCAAAACCATCAAGCTCAAGGACCCCAAGGACTGGAAAATCGCCGGCAAGGGCCTCAAGCGGCTCGACACCGTCGACAAGGTCAACGGCAAGCAGATTTACGGCATCGACGTGAAACTGCCGGGCATGCTGATCGCCGCGATTCGCGACTGCCCCGTCAACGGCGGCACCGTGAAAAGTTTTGACGCCGCCAAGGTCTCCTCCATGACCGGCGTCAAAAAAG
>JANYDZ010000070.1 GCA_025363375.1 Hyphomicrobiales bacterium | reverse complement strand
ATCTCCTCCATGACGAGATAGGGCTGGCGCGCGAAATCGCCCACCGCGTAAAATTTCGGAACGTGAACGCCGGACAGGCGCGGCAGGATCATCATCTCCATCTCGAAGCCGACGATCACGGTGGCGTCCTCGGATTCCTCGATGGTCGGCACTTTCATCACGATCGGCTGGTCGATGTCGGGCCGCGTCACGCGCCACACGCTCGCCATGCCGCCGGTGTGAATCTTCTCGCCGATGAGAAATCCATCGAGCGTCGCGCCGGTTTCAAACACGAATTTCGTCATGCCTACCTGCCGATGAACAGGCGCGCGGCCAGCAACTGCGGCAGGCCGGCGGCGCGGATTTTCGCGGCGGCGTGATCGATGTCGTAGCCGGTGCGCTGATAGGTGATTTCATTGAGCTCGGTGTCGAGCAGGCACCAGGCCGCGGCGGGATTGTCGTCGCGCGGCTGGCCCACGGCGCCCAGCACGCAAAGCCATTTGCGCCTTGCGATGAGCGGCGCCGGAGCGGCCGTTTTCGGCGCGAAAAACTGCGGCGGTCGGTTCGGCGCCATGTGGTACATCTGCGGCCTGTGAATGTGCCCGCAAAAGGTCACCCGTTGCGCCGCCGCTTCAAGGCAGCGCTCGGCGCTGAGAGCGTCGGTAATATAGAGCCATTGGCGCGGACTGGACGCGTCCGCATGCACGTAGAGGCGCTCGTTGTCGACAATTGTCATCGGCAAGGTCCGCAGAAAGCCGCGCGCGCCGGGGTCGAGCGCGCCGTGCGTCCATTCAATCGCGGCGCGCGCGTAGTCGTTCATGTTGCTCGTTTCGCCGGTCGCCGCGGCTTCATCGTGATTGCCCAGCACGCAGAGCGCGCCGCGCTCCATCTCGCGCCGCACGCGGTCGGTCACGTAAAGGGGATCGGCGCCGTAGCCGACAAGATCGCCCAAAAACACCATGCGGTCGACGCGCATGCGCGCCGCGTGGGACAGACAGGCGTCGAAGGCCTCGCGGTTGGCGTGAATGTCGGCAAACAGGGCAATGCGCATCGGGGGCTCAAATGCGCCGGGCGCGAGGGCGGCGCCCGGCAAGGTCAAGCTCTTGCACAAGCGCAGGCCCCGCGCCAGAGGCGGGCCCGCGCCAGCCCAGGGCCGGCGTGGTTTGCGGCTCCCGCTTCATGCGCCTTCGGGCGTGAACTTCAGGCTCACCCCGTTCATGCAATAGCGCAGCCCCGTGGGCCTGGGTCCGTCCTCGAAAACATGGCCGAGGTGCCCGCCGCAATCGGCGCAGTGGACCTCGACGCGCTTCATGAAGAATTTGCCGTCCTCCGCGGTCGCCACCGCGCCCGGCAGCGGATCGAAGAAACTCGGCCAGCCCGTCCCCGAATTGAACTTCGTGTCCGAGGCGAACAGCTTTTTGTCGCAGCCGGCGCAAACAAAGGTCCCCTTGCGCTTTTCATGATCGAGAGGGCTGGTGCCCGCCCGCTCCGTGCCATGCTCGCGCAGCACGTGAAAAGCCTCCTGCGAGAGCTGCGCCTTCCATTCCGCAGCGGTCTTTTTAACCGGGAAATTTTCGTCCGGATGATCTTTCGAACCGCCGAAAAGGGAACCGATGCTTGCCATGGTGGCGCCTCCGATAAATAACCCCAACATTGTGTAGCGTCGTGTCGGCATGATGCAACCTCCAATATAGCGCGTTCAAACGCAGTGGCATCCGGTTCGCGTCAAGAAAACGCGTCAAAGCCGGAATCATTTTCCGATCTCTTTGAACGGAAAAGGACTCCTGTGGGTAACAGGACTCCTGCAGTTAAATGGGGTGGCTGGCCGGCAATGCGAGGGGGCTGGGCGAGGGGGCTGGCGGGAATGTGAAACCGGCGTGATCGGCGTGCGGCGGGCCGCGGCAGCGGCCGGCCCGATGTGGCTTATTCAATTTATAGCTGAAAAAATATTGAAACATAATCAAAATTGATGATGCGCACCCGACAAAATTCATTTACTCTTTTCTAAAGTCATCGCGAACGGCGGCGAGCATGCCGAATCCGGTCGGTCGCCTGGATGGTCCGTTTCGACAAGACGGACGCAACGCAACGGGGACGCGATGGTTTCGATCCTGTGGACCGGTGTTTTTTCGCTTGACGGGAGAATGGGCTCGTCGCTGGGCAACCCGGGACTCGGCCCGCTCGATATGGCTGCCCTGGCAGCCCCAACGCCAATATAACCGGCCCTTGACGAGTGTCATCTGTGGAAATTTGAGTAATCCGCAAATAAAGAGTTCAGGAGAAGCGTCATGATAATCAATATGGTCGGCGACGGTTCCGTCATCACGGCTCCCGCGGGGTTTGCAACAGCCGTTCAGGCCGCCGCGAACCTGATCGCGTTGTCCTTCTCCGATAATATTACACTCAACATCCAATACGGCTGGGGCACATCGGGCGACGGCGTCGTAGATGCCACTCTGACCAACAGCGGCGGAGCCTACTCCATTCTCGGCGGCGCTTTCGGCTCCTACTTTAGTTACGCCACGGTCAAGAGCGATCTGCAGGCAAGCGCGTCAACGCAGGACGATATTTTGGCTGTGAACAGCCTGCCCGCGACGAATGCGTCCTTCCCCAATCAGGCGAATATCTTCGAGAGCCGGCCCCAGGAAAAGATTTTTGGCCATCTCGCGGCGAATGACCCGGGCATCGACGGCGCCGTGGGCTTTGGCACCGGCGTTCCTTCCGGCAGCTGGTTTGCCGTCGCCCTGCACGAAATAACCCACGCCCTGGGCCGCAATTCGTGGGTGCCGGCCAACACCTCCACAATCATGGACCTGTTTCGTTACGGTAGCGCCGGCTCGTATCAATGGGGGGGCACATCGACAACAGCATTGGCCTCCTATTTCTCCATTGACGGCGGCGTCACCGACCTCGCGAACTTTTCCACCACCTCTGATTTCGGCGATCTCGTAAATGATGCCCTCGCGCCGAATGATTCATTCGATGCTTTCTACACAAACTCGACCTTGGCCACGCTGACCACCCTCGACCTGCGCTTTATGGACGTGCTCGGCTATCACCGCACTGGCATCGACGACTTTTCCAACGACAGCGCCACTGTGGCCAACGCCTTCGTCAATAACCCGGCGGTTTTCGGCGCGCTGGAGACCACGTTTGACAGCGACTGGTTCCGGACGGTTCTGATCGCCGGCCACACCTATCGCATCGAAGTCGCGGCGCAAGGCGCGGGCGCCGGGTCGCTGCATGACTCCTTTCTGCGGGTGCGGGACGCCGCGGGCGTTCTGTTGGCGTCCAACGACGATTCCGGTCCAGGGTTCGACTCGCGGCTGTTTTATACGGCGTCGTCGACCGGCATTTACTTTCTGGACGTCCAGTCCAGCGTCAATGCCTATTCGGGCACCTATTCAGTGCGTGTCGTCGAGGATGACTACGCCAACGATTTTGCCGGCGACACGAACCTGACGGGACTTGTCACCCTGGCCTCGGGCACCGGCTCGCGCACGGGCAATATCGAAATCAACGGCGATCTCGACTGGTTCCGCGTCGCTCTTGTCGCCGGCCATTCCTACCGCTTCGACATTTTGGGCGGGCCGGGCGGCGGCGGCACCCTTTCGGATTCTTTCCTTGTTCTCGACAATTCGCTGGGCGCCTCTCTCGCCTCCGACGACGATTCCGGCGCTGGCACGGATTCCCGATTGTTCTACACGGCCCCGGTTTCCGGAACCTATTTCTTCTCGGCGGAAGGCTTTAACGGCACGCACACCGGAACCTACACCGCCCGCGTCACCGAGGACGATTTCGCCGCGGACTTGGGCAACACCACCCAATTGGGGAGTCTCGCCCTGAACCTCGCTTTTGGCGACAGTTCGGCGGCGGGCTCGATCGAAACATCCGGCGACAAGGACTGGTTCAGGGTCTCCCTCTTCGCCGGTTCCGCCTATACGATTTATCTCG
>JANYDZ010000136.1 GCA_025363375.1 Hyphomicrobiales bacterium | reverse complement strand
CGATCAGGGCACGGGCGCCCGCGTCGGGGCCGGCGCCAACGATGTCGCCTCCAACCTCGCGGCGCAGTCCGCCGGCAATTCAAGCTACCGCGGCTCGCAGGGGCTCGATCCCAAATTCGTCGCGGAACTGGAAAAGCAATTCGGCTTCGACCGGGGGCCGATCGAGCGCTTCTGGCTGATGCTGACGAGCTACGCGCGGTTTGATTTCGGCCGCAGCTTTTTCAAGGACAAGTCGGTCGTGTCCCTCATCAAGGAGAAGTTGCCGGTCTCCATATCGCTGGGCGTCTGGATGACGCTGTTGTCCTATCTCATTTCGATCCCGCTTGGCATCCGCAAGGCCGTGCGCGACGGCACGCGGTTCGACACGTGGACGTCGGCGATCGTCATTCTGGGCTACGCCATCCCGAGTTTTCTGTTCGCCATTCTGCTGGTCATTGTTTTCGCGGGCGGCTCCTTCTGGCAAATCTTTCCCTCGCGCGGGTTGTATTCCGACAATTGGGCGGAGCTTTCCACAATCGGCAAGGCTGTCGATTATCTCTGGCACATCGTGTTGCCGGTGTCGGCGCTGGTGCTTGGCTCTTTCGCGACTTCGACCTTCCTCGCCAAGAACTCCTTCCTCGATGAGATCCGCAAGCAATATGTGCAGACCGCGCGCATGAAGGGCCTGAATGAAAATCAGGTGCTCTACGGCCACGTGTTCCGCAACGCCATGATGATCGTCATAGCCGGATTTCCCGGCGCCTTCGTGCACGCCTTCTTCACGGGCTCGCTGCTGATCGAGAGCATTTTTTCGCTGGATGGACTTGGCCTGCTGACCTATGAATCCGTCATGAACCGCGACTATCCCGTCGTCTTCGCCAACATCTACATTTTCGCGCTGCTCGGCCTCGTGGTGAATCTGCTGTCCGATCTCACCTACACCTGGATCGATCCGCGCATCGATTTCGAAACGCGGGAGGTCTGACGTGCCGCAGACCGGGTTCCGCGACGAACTCGACGCGACCGCGAGCGCGCCGTTGGCGCCGGCGTTGACCCCGAAGGGTTGGCTGAAGCTCGCGCCGGTCAATCAACGCCGTCTCGATAATTTTCGCCTGAACCGGCGCGGCTACTGGTCGTTCTGGATTTTTCTGACTCTGTTTATCGTGTCGCTCTTCGCCGAATTCATCGCCAACGACAGGCCTATTCTGGTCTCCTACAAGGGCGAGATTCTCTTTCCCGTCTTCAAGGATTACCCGGAGGAGAAGTTCGGCGGCTTTCTGGCCGAAACCGATTACCGCGATCCCGTCATATCCGACGAAATCAGCAAAAACGGCTGGATCGTGTGGCCGCCGGTGCGCTACTCGCACCGCACCGTCAATCTCGACGTGCCGACGCCCGCGCCTTCGCCGCCGACGTGGATGCTCAGGCAGGAGCAGTGCGCCGCGGCGTTGAAGAAGCGCTTTCCCGACAGGCCCAACGCCGCCTGCGGCGATCTTGAAACCAACTGGCTCGGCACCGACGACGCCGCGCGCGACGTGGCGGCGCGGCTCATCTACGGCTTTCGCATTTCCATCCTGTTCGGCCTGATCCTCGCCGGCATATCCTCCGTGATCGGCGTCGTCGCGGGCGCCGCGCAGGGCTATTTCGGCGGTTGGCTCGATCTGATCTTCCAGCGCTTCATCGAAATCTGGTCGTCGCTGCCGCATCTCTACATTCTCATCATCGTCTCTTCGATCCTGACGCCGAGCTTCTTCGTGCTGCTGGGCATTCTCCTGCTGTTTTCCTGGGTGTCGCTCGTGCATGTGGTGCGCGCCGAATTTTTGCGCGCGCGCAATTTTGAATATGTGAACGCCGCGCGCGCGCTGGGTCTCGGCAACGTCAAGATCATGTTCAAGCACGTGCTGCCCAACGCCATGGTGGCGACGCTGACGTTTCTGCCCTTCGTCGTGAACGCGTCCGTCACGACGCTCACCTCGCTCGATTTCCTCGGGCTCGGCATGCCGCCCGGCTCTCCTTCGCTCGGCGAAATGTTGTTGCAGGGAAAGGCGAACCTGCAGGCGCCGTGGCTCGGGCTTACCGGCTTCGTGGTGATCGCGCTGATGCTGTCGCTGCTGGTGTTTGTCGGCGAAGCCGTGCGCGACGCGTTCGATCCGCGGAAGACTTTTGCGTGAGGATGTGGTAGGGAATTTGATCAGAGGGCGCGAGGATGAACAAGATCGTTCGGGAATATTGCCCGGTTTCGCGACCGCCAGAGAACTTGCGAGCCGGACTGCCGCTGGAAGCGGCGGTCGCCGTAAACGTCGAGCAATCCCGTGAAACGGTCGATCAGCCGATGACATTGGAAGAAATCTTCGCGATAGCGGATCAATTCAGAGGTCGCGCCGGAAAAGAAATCGACGAAGAGATTCGCAAGCAGCGAGACGAATGGGATGACTAAGGGCATACCCGTTGTCTACCTCGATACAAGTGTTTTCGTTCGGGCTATCGAGGGCGCTGAATCCGAAGCGGAGCCCTTAAAGCATTTCCTGGCCACACTGCGGGAATTTCCGGGCGCTGCCGTGACCCGTGAGTTGACATGGGCGGAATTGCCCGATGTGATTCATATAGTCACGGCGTTCATGGCAGATTGCCGTTACATCATGACCCCGGATGAAGACGCACGACGGCTACCGGCGACACAGGAGCGTCTTTATCCAGATTCAAGCGGGATATCCATGGTTCTGGAGGCTCGTTGCAAAGGCTCCGCCTGGTGACCGAAATCGCCGCCCCCCTCCTTTGCGTCCGCGATCTCTCCGTCGCCTTCTCGCAGGGCGGCAAGAGCTTCGCCGCCGTCGATCGGGTTTCCTTCTCGCTGGAGCGCGGGCGCACGCTGGCGCTCGTGGGCGAATCCGGCTCGGGAAAGTCCGTCACGGCGCTCGCCATCGTGAAACTTCTGGGCGCGACATCGGCGACGTTTCCGACCGGTGAAGTGCTTTACAAAGGCCGGAACTTGCTGGCCGCCAGCGAAGACGAACTGCGGAAGGCGCGCGGCAACGAGATCACGATGGTGTTTCAGGAACCCATGACCTCGCTCAATCCGCTGCACACGATCGAGCGCCAGATCGGCGAAATTCTCGAGCTGCACGGCATGAGCGGCGAGGCCGCGCGCCGCGCGCGCGTCGTCGAATTGCTCGAGGAAGTCGGCATTCCAGATCCCGCCTCGCGCATCGGCGCCTATCCGCATCAGCTTTCGGGCGGGCAGCGCCAGCGCGTCATGATCGCCATGGCGCTCGCCAACCGGCCCGATCTTTTCATCGCGGACGAGCCGACGACGGCGCTCGACGTCACCGTGCAGGCGCAAATCCTGATACTGCTGAAAGAACTGCAGGCCAGGCTCGGAATGGCCATGCTGTTCATCACGCACGATCTGGGCATCGTGCGCAAAATCGCCGACGATGTCTGCGTCATGCAGCGCGGCAAAATCGTCGAGGCCGGACCGACGGCGCGGGTGTTCGATCATCCCCAACACGCCTACACAAAAGCCTTGCTCGCGGCCGAGCCCAAGGGCGATCCTCCGAAATCCGATCCCGCCGCAAAAGCCGTCGTGACAGGCGAGAACCTTCGCGTCTGGTTCCCCATCAAGCGCGGCTTCATGCGGAAAACGGTCGGCCACGTGAAAGCCGTCGACGGAGTCGATATCGTCGTGCGCGAAGGTCAGACTGTGGGCGTCGTCGGCGAATCCGGCTCCGGGAAAACCACCCTTGGCCTTGCGCTGCTGCGCCTCATCCGCTCGGAAGGCGCGGTCTCCTATCTCGGCAAGCGCATTGACGGGCTGAATTCGAAAGCCATGCGCCCGCTGCGTCGGGACATGCAGATTGTGTTTCAGGATCCCTACGGCTCGTTGTCGCCGCGCATGTCGGTCGCCGATATCGTCGAGGAGGGATTGCTTGTGCAGAACCGCGGTCTCACCGCCGCGCAGCGCCGCGAAATCGTCGCGCGCGCGCTGGCCGACACCGGCCTTGATCCCGCCGCCATGGACCGCTATCCGCACGAATTTTCCGGCGGTCAGCGTCAACGCGTCGCGATCGCGCGGGCCATGGCGTTGGAGCCGAAGTTTGTCGTGCTCGACGAACCCACCTCCGCGCTCGACATGTCGGTGCAGGCGCAGATCGTCGATTTGTTGCGGGACCTGCAAAAGCGCCGCAATCTCGCTTATATGTTCATCAGCCACGACCTGAAGGTCGTGCGGGCGCTGGCGACCGACGTGATCGTCATGCGTCACGGCAAGGTCGTCGAAACCGGCGCCGCGGCGGAGATTTTCGCGGCGCCGAAAAGCGCCTACACGCGCGCGCTTTTCGCCGCCGCCTTCAAAATCGAGGCGGACGCGACGGGCGTCGTGCAACAATAGGATTGAAATGCGGCGCGCCCTGCTCCTTGTGCTTGATTCCTTCGGCTGCGGCGGCGCGGCGGACGCGGCGGCGTTTGGCGACGCCGGCGCCGACACGCTGGGACACATCGCGGCGGCCTGCGCCGACGGACGCGCCGATCGCGTGGGTCTCCGCAAGGGGCCGTTGCGTTTGCCGTTTCTCGACAAGCTCGGCCTCGGCCTCGCCGCGCACGCCTCCACCGGACGCTGGCACGCGGGCTTGACGCGCGAAGCGGCGCCGCGGGCCGCGTGGGGATACGGCGTCGAAGTCTCCAAAGGCAAGGATACGCCGTCGGGCCATTGGGAAATCGCTGGCGCGCCCGTCGATTTCGATTGGGGCTACTTTCCAGATACGCAACCGACGTTTCCAGCGGAACTCACGCGCGCAATCATCGCCGCGGGAAAGCTGCCGGGCATTCTCGGCGACAGGCACGCGTCCGGCGTCGACATCCTCGAAGAACTCGGCGCGGAACACATGGCGAGCGGCAAACCCATTGTCTATACGTCGGTGGATTCCGTTTTGCAGATCGCCGCGCATGAACAAACGTTCGGCCTTCAACGGCTCTACGATCTATGCGCCCTCACGCGCAAACTCGTCGATCCCCTCAACATCGGCCGGGTGATCGCGCGGCCTTTCGTCGGCGTCGGACCAGGCGCCTTCAAGCGCACAGCCCATCGCAAGGATCTGGCCATGCCGCCGCCCGCCGGCAATATTTTTGACCGCGCCGCGCAAGCCGGGCGCGCCGTCGTCTCCATCGGCAAGATCGGCGATATTTTCGCGCATCGCAACTCGGGGCTGGAAATCAAGGGCGCCGGCCACGCGGACCTCGTGGAAAAGACGGTTCGCGCGCTCGACACCCTGGCGGACGGCGGCTTTCTTTTCGCCAATTACCTCGATCTCGACACCGATTTCGCCCACCGCCGCGATGTGCCGGGCGCGGCGGCCTGTGTCGAGGATTTCGATCGTCGTCTCGGTTCGCTCGCCGCCAGATTGCGCCCCGGCGATGTCGCCGTCTTCACCGCCGATCACGGCAATGACCCCACGTGGCGCGGCACGGACCACACGCGCGAGCATGTGCCTATTCTGGCTTTCGGCCCCGGCGTCGCCCCGCGCGCGCTGGGCGCGCGCGACACATTCGCGGACATCGGCGCCAGTCTTGCCGCGCATCTAGGCCTCGCGCCGACAAAGACGGGGAGGTCGTGGTGGTAAGGTTCGACACGGGCTGCGCCTGCTGCCGCGACGATTTCTACGATTACGAGGAATGGTTGATGAAGAACGTGCGAACCGTCGATCACCCGCTGGTGCAGCACAAGCTCACCCTCATGCGCGACAAACATTGCTCGACGAAAAACTTTCGCGAGCTGCTCAACGAGATCGGCATGCTGCTGTGCTACGAAATCACGCGCGAACTGCCGACGCAAGCCGTGCAAATCGAGACGCCGATCACCGGGATGCATGCGCCGAAACTCGCGGGCAAGAAACTCGTCTTCGCGCCGATCTTGCGCGCCGGCATGGGTTTTCTTGAAGGCATGCTCGAGCTCGTGCCGTCCGCGCGCGTCGCCCATATCGGACTTTATCGCGATCCCGAAACGCTGAAGGCGGTCGAATATTACTTCAAGGCGCCCGTCGATGTCGCGGACCGTCTGGTCATTCTCATGGACCCCATGCTCGCAACCGGCAATTCAGCTTGCGCGGCGGTTGAACTGCTCAAGAGCAAGGGCGTGAAGGACATTCGGTTCGTCTGTCTGCTGGCCGCGCCGGAAGGAGTCGAGAAATTGCGCTGCGCCCATCCCGAAGTGCAGATATGGACCGCGGCCATCGACAGCCATCTGAACGAACACGGCTATATCGTGCCGGGCCTGGGCGACGCCGGCGACCGCATGTTCGGTACAAAATAACGGCTCCGGCGCGGCGTCGCGACGAGGCTAATGCGCGGCCTTCGCCTCGCCTTTCAGCTTTTTCACCAGCCACGGCGTTGTGACTTCCTTGCGAATGCGCTCGGAGCCCCACTCGCGATCGGCGCCCATATGGCCGCCATTGGGGTTCACCCAGGTCTCCTTGGTCCCGCCCGGCACGGTTTGCGCCACCAGATGCAGATCGGCGATCGGCACCTGCGTGTCCTTCGTTCCGTTGACCAGCAGCATCGGCGCCGAAGGTTTGTCGAGCAGGCCAAGCGTCTTCAGCGACATTTTCGGGCCGTAAGCGAGAAACGCGTCGAGCCCCTCGACGCCGTAAACCATGGCGCGCGCCGGCAGCAGGTCCATCAGATATTCCGGCGTGTTGATCGCCACCTTCTGCCATTCCGGCTGGAAGTAATAATGCGCCGGCAGGCCCTGCGCGACGACGCCCTTGAAACGGCCCGCCGCGACAATCGCCATCTTTGTCGCCCAATAGCCGCTCCAGCTGCCGCCGAGATAGCCAAGGCGCGCGGCGTCCACGTCGGGCCGCGCGACGAGATGATCCAGCGCGGCGATGAACATGCGCTCGGCGTCCACGTCGCCCTTGATCGGCGCCTGTCCCGTGCCGGGCATATCAACGACAAACACGCCGACGCCCGCCTCGATGAGCTCGTCGTTGCGCTCCATCGTCTCCTCCTTGCGCCCGTCGAGCGCGGTGGAAATGAACACCAGAGGATGTTTGCCGGCGGTCTTCGGCATGCGCAGATAGCCGATGATTTCCTTGCCCTCGAAAGGAATTTTCACCACTTCGAGTTTCGGGTCGAGATATTTGGCGTAGGCCAGAAACGCGGCGACGCCCTTCTCATAGGCCCTCTGCTTTTCGGGCGAATTGTTGGTGGGGTAATGCGCGGCCTTGTAGAGGCGGTAGGCGCGGATGAAGCTTTCGCGCGCCTTCGCGCCGTCGCCCGCCGCCTCGAATTTTTTCGCGGCTTCCACATGCCTGTCGGCGACGGCGTTGAACCCACGGCCCCATTCGTCGCGGTCAAGCGTCTTGACGCCCGCGAGGGCTTCGCGGACATCGGCGGGATTTATCCCGACGGCGGGGCTGCGCTGCGGCGCGCGCTCGGCGCGCGAAAGCATTTCGGCCTTGAGTTCTTCAATTGTGCGCGTCGTCTGTTGATCGACGGCAAGCGCGGGCGCCGCCGCCGACAGGCAGCCTGCGAAGATCGAAGCGGTCACGAGGGAGCGGGCGCGGCGCATGATGTCCTCCTTGAGGTTTTGCACAGCATTTCCGCGTCAACGCGCGCCGTCAAGCGCTCGACAGCGCTGGACACCCGCGCCCGCCCTGCCTATCGTTCCGTCACGAAAATTGTTCACGCGGGGGAGGCCGCCGAATGGCGCGGATTGATCGTTGTTACAACATCGCGGATTTGCGCGAAGCCGCGCGCAAACGCCTGCCCAAAGGCGTTTTTCAATATCTCGATCTCGGCACGGAAGACCTGATCGCGCTGCGCAACAACCGCGCTTTTCTGGAGCAAACAAAGTTGCTCAACAAGGTTCTGGTCGACGTCTCCAGCATCGACACATCCACCGAAATTTTCGGCAAGAAGACCAATCTGCCCATGGCCGTCGCGCCGACGGGCATTGCCGGCCTCACCTGGTACGAGGGCGAGCTTGAACTCGCCAAGGCCGCCGCGAAAGCCGGCGTGCCTTTCACGCTCGCCACAGGTTCGAACACCGCGATGGAGCGGATCGCGGGGGAAGCCGGCGGGCGCAACTGGTTTCAGCTTTACATGTGGCGCGAGAAGGAACTGTCCTACGAAGTCGTGCGCCGCGCGCAACGCGCCGGGTTTGAAGCGCTGATCTGGACGGTCGACATCGGCCTTGGCGCCAACCGCGAACACAACAAGCGCAACGGCTTCAACACGCCCTACCAGCTGAACATGAAGAGCGCCGTCGACATGCTGACGCATCCCGAATGGATGCTGACGGTCATGGGCAAATACATGACGACGGGCGGCATGCCGAAACACGCGAATTATCCGCCGCAATTCCAGCAGAGCATCACGGGCAAGGTCGGCCAGGCCAAGGCGCTGCGCGCCGATCGGGTAAGCTTCGACGACATCAACCGCCTGCGCGACATCTGGCCGGGAAAGCTCGTCATCAAGGGCATCATGCGCCCGGACGACGCGGAGGCCTGCGTCGAGCGGGGCGCCGACGGCATAGTGGTTTCGAACCACGGCGGCCGCAACATGGACTCGGCGCCGTCAACCCTCGATGTGCTGCCGGGCATCGTCAAAGCCGTCGGCGACAGGACCACAATCATCGTCGACTCGGGCGTGCGGCGCGGCAGCGATCTCGTCAAATGCCTGGCGCTCGGCGCTAAACTCGCGCTCGCCGGGCGCGCCACGCTTTACGGAATCGGCGCCGGCGGCCAGGCGGGCGCGGACAAGGCGCTGGCGATTTTGAAGGACGAATTGCGCCGCACCATGTCCTACGTCGGCTGCGCAAAAACGAGCGAAATCACCGAAGACGCCTTGTGGAGGGGGTGAGCGCCGCTGGTTTGCAAATCGCGACTTTTGAAACGGCGAAACCGGAAAACGATGTCGCGCTGGAAATGCGGAATTGCTGGCAATGCGCCTTACGATCGAAAGTGGATATCGCGCGGGAATTATCGGCCGGGCGGTCGAAATGCATGCGCGGCACTATGCGCGGAGCGTTGGTTTCGGCCGCTTTTTCGAATGCAAGGTCGCCGCCGAATTCTCCCATTTCGCGGAGCGTCTCGACAACCCGCGCAATCAACTCTGGTCAGCCGTCCATGGCGAAACCGTGGTTGGGACAATCGCAATAGACGGCGAGGACATGGGACCTGGCGTCGCGCATTTGCGATGGTTCATCGTCGAGGATGGCGTACGCGGCGGCGGCATTGGTCAGCGGCTGCTGG
This sequence comes from Hyphomicrobiales bacterium, assembly GCA_025363375.1. Classification (GTDB taxonomy): domain Bacteria; phylum Pseudomonadota; class Alphaproteobacteria; order Rhizobiales; family Beijerinckiaceae; genus Terripilifer. The sequence goes on along the minus strand of JANYDZ010000136.1, from coordinate 3,691 downwards.
CGGAAGCGGTCGAATTCTGCGACAAGCTATGCTATTGCGAAACCCATCTTTGGACGTTCCCGGGTTTGGATCCCGCGCGCCGGCTGGATGAGCGCAACGGATCTTCCATTGTTGAGGAACGGCCCGGCAATCGGCGGGGCAACGAAGTGATCGAACAGAGATTTGTCCGCAAGATTTGACAACAGCGCTTTTCCGCAAGGCAAAACAAATGGACGCCGAGACGTTTGCGGCGCCGGGGAGGAAAGTATGACCGCACAAGTCAGCGCGCCCAGGCCGGCGTCGTCATTTAAACTGTGGTACATGGCAGTCGTTTTGTGCCTCACCAACGCCGTCGCCTTCGTCGACCGGCAATCGCTGCCGCTGCTGATCGATCAGATCAAAACCGATTTGAAAGTCAGCGACACCGAGGTGAGCTTCCTCGTCGGCCTCGCCTTCATCATCACCTACGCCGGCTTCTCCATTCCCGCCGGCATGCTCGTCGACAAGTTCCCGCGCCGCGCCGTCATGTCGGCGGCGATCACCTTCTGGTCGGCATCGACGGTCTTTTGTTCCTTCGCCGGTTCATTCACAATGATGCTCATAGGACGCCTCGGCATCGGCGCCGGCGAATCCGTCGGCGGACCCGGCTCCATGTCGTTGGTGCGCGACGCGTTCCCGCCGGAAAAAAGAGGACGCGCCGTCGGCATCTGGGCCATGGGCGCCAACATCGGCGGCGCGGCGGCGTTGTTGCTGGGCGGCGCCATTCTCGCCGCCATCAACGACGCCCATGAAGCGACCGTGCCCGTTTTCGGCGCCGTCCGTTCCTGGCAGCTCGTGCTGTTCTGCTGCGCGATGATCACCTTGCCGGTGGCGCTGCTTGTGTGGACGTTCCCCGAACCGCCGCGCACAGGCGCCGGCGAAAGCGGCGGCTTTGGCGACGCCATGCGCTTCATGGCTTCACGTTGGAAATTGTTCGGCCTGGTCTTCCTCGTCAACGCCGTCACCATTATTCTCGTCGTGCCGCACGGCATCTGGGTGCCCGCCATGTTTGGCCGCGTCTGGCAAGTTCCGCGACCGACAATTGGCTTCACTTTCGGCCTGATGACGCTGTTTCTAGGCGCTTCCAGCCAGTTTCTCGCGGGCACGATCATGGACCGCTTCGAGAAGGCGGGGATTAAAAATCCCATCCCGCTGTTTGGCGTTATCGTCACATTGTTGCTGTTCATTCCCGCCGTGTGGATGCCGCTGGCGCCGAGCGTGACCATGGCGTGGATTCTGCAGGGCGTTTACATGCTTGTCGGCACAAGTCTTTTCACCATTGGCACGGCTTTTGTCACCCGCCTCGCGCCGCCGGAGATCGCCGGCAAGGTCACGTCGCTGCATTTCCTCTGGATGGGCCTCATCGGCACGTTTGTCGGCACTTCGCTTTACGCCGTCGTGTCGGACCGGGTTTTCGCCGGAACCGGCCCGATGGCGATGGCTTATTCGCTTGCCTGGGTTGCCGGCGCGCTTGATGTTCTCGCCTGTATCGGCTTTATCGCGCTGCTCGGGATGACGACGCGGCTGGCGCAACAATCCACCTGACAGGAGAGCCAAAGGCATGAACGACGCGGCATCCGGCAAAGGCGCCCTCTTCCGCCCCGCCGACATCAAGCCCGCCGATCGCGGCGGCGGCGCGCGCACGATTCCCATGGTGAGCAAACGTTGCGGCTCCACCAGCATGATGAACGGCGTCACCATCCTCAACGGCGGCGCGGCGATTCCCATGCATACGCATAATTGCGAGGAGACGGTGATGTTGCTCGAAGGCGCGGCGGTCGCCGAAGTCGATGGAGTCGAACACCATCTGCAGCCCGGCGACACTACATGGATCGCGGCTGAAATCCCGCATCGCTTTCGCAATCTCTCGGCGACAGAGCCCATGAAGATTTTCTGGACCTACGCGTCGGTGGACGCGACGCGAACGCTGGTGGAGACCGGCGACACGCGCCGCGTGGATGCCGAGCATGGGGCAAGGTAAAAGATCGCGCCGGGCCGCACGCCTCGGTCTACCGCCCCGCTTCGCGGCACAAAAGGACCTCCCCCATGATCCAGGAAATCGCCCAGATCGACATCAGGCCCGGCCTCGAAGTCGAGTTCGAAAAGGGCGTCGCCGCCGCCGCGCCTTTATTCAGGCGCGCCAAGGGCTGCCTCGGCATGCGGCTGCTCGCCTCCATCGAAAAGCCGCGCCGCTACAGGCTCCTCGTCGATTGGGAAACAGTTGAAGATCACAACGTCGGTTTTCGCGGTTCCGAGGATTTCAAAGCGTGGCGCGCGCTAGTCGGCCATTGCTTTGACACGCCGCCGGAAGTCGAGCATGTGAGCGAAGTGCTGCGCGGGTTTTAACGCAGCCCCTTTCCCCGCGGGACCGCGCGTCATGACCGATCAAAACACCCGCGTCAGCTTCGAACGCCTGCGCGGCTTCATAGAGACCGCGATGCTCGAGCTCGGCCTGCCGCCGGCCGACGCGCGCGGCGTGGCCGAACTCATGGCGCAGGCCGATTTGCAGGGCTCCGAGGGTCACGGCGTGTTTCGCCTGCCGCAATATGCGCGGCGCATAAAGGCCGGCGGCGTCAACACGAAACCCGACATTCGCATCATCGAGGAGCGCGCCGGCACGGCGCTCCTCGACGGCGACAACGGCATGGGCCATCTCGTGATGAAACGCGCCGCGGAGATCGCCATTGAGAAAGCGCGCGCGTGCGGCGTCGCCTGGGTTGGCTCGCGCTTCAGCAATCACGCGGGGCCCGCTTCGCTTTACGCGCGCATGCCGCTCGCTCACGACATGATCGGCCTGTATTTCGCCGTCGGCAACGCCAACCATCTGCCGGCGTGGGGCGGCATCGACATGCTCGTCTCCACCAATCCCGTCGCCGCGGCTTTCCCGGCGCGCAACGAACCGCCCGTCGTGCTCGACATGGCGACGACGGTCGCGGCTTACGGCAAAGTCAAAACCAAGGCGCAGCGCGGCGAGACCATGCCCGAGGGATGGATGGTCGACCGCGACGGTAAACCGCTGACCGACCCCAACCGCTCCGACGAAGGTTTCCTGTTGCCGCTTGGCGGCATGGAAGCCGGCTACAAGGGCTTTGGCCTCGCGCTTGTCATCGGCCTGCTCGCGGGCACGCTCAACGGCGCGGCCATGGGCAAGGAAGTCGTTGATTTCAACAAGGATTCGTCCAGCGTCACCAACACGGGGCAGGCGGTCATGGCGATCGATCTTTCGGCGTTTGGCGCCGTCGACGCGTTCAAGGCGCGCGTCGATGTTCTGGCGCGCGATCTGCGCGGCAGCCGGCGCATGAGCGGAGTTGGAAAAATTTCATTGCCGGGCGACAACAGCCATGCGGCGCGGGTTCGGAACGCCCGCGAAGGCATTCCCGTCGCGGACGCGCTGCTACGCGAACTCGACAAGATCGCCGGCGAACTCGGCATTGCGAAACTGGTCCAGGAGATTAGCCATGCGTGAATTCAGAGCCGCCCTCACACTTTTGGCCGTCCTTGCGCCGGCGTCTCTCGCCGAAGCGCAAACCTATCCGAACAAACCCATCCGCATGATCATTCCGCTGGCCGCCGCCAGCGCGGTGGACATCGCGGCGCGCATCGTCACCCAGAAAATGTCCGACAACATGGGGCAGCAATTCGTCATCATCAACAACGCCGGCGCCGCCGGCGC
>JANYDZ010000122.1 GCA_025363375.1 Hyphomicrobiales bacterium | reverse complement strand
CGTCGGCGCGCGTCAGCGCCACGCTCTCGGCGTTCTCGCGCAATTGAATGGTCTGGGCGCGAAACAGGGCCTCCGATTCGTTGCGCGCGGCCGTCACCGCCGACAGGCGCCGTCCCACAACGGGCACGAGGATCGACATGGTGACGCCGTAGACGACGGCGCCTACGACCATGAAGGCCGGGATCGTCGCGCCGCCGATATCGAGCGAGCCGCCGACCGACCAGAGAATGCCGACAAACGTCACAAACGCCAGCAGCGCCGTGAACATGCCGATGGCGAAATCGGTCAGCGGTTCGGTCGCCTGCCTCACGTCGTCGGAAATGCGATACTCGGGATTTGCGATGCCGCGTTCCGCGCGCGTCATGCGGAAAAACCGCTGCCCGCCCACCCACAAGTCCAGCAATTGCGCAGTGCACCATTCGCGCCAGCGCACCTGCAGGGTTTCGCGCGCGCGCACAATGCCGACGCCGACGCCGGCAAGCAGGACAATCAGCGCCGCAAAAGCCATCGAGGCCCGCGCGGCCTCCAGGGCGTCGCGGTGCTCAAGCGCGTCGAAGAACCAACGGTTCCAGCGGTTGACCCCGACATCGACGAAAAGTTTCAGAACCAGAAATCCGGCGAGGCCCAGAGTGTAGAACCAGGCCGAGCGCGCGCTGGCCCCGCGCCAGAATCCCTTGGAAAACGCATTGAATCGACGCGCGATAGCCCGATCAAAGCCCGCCGGCGCCGCTTGCGCGTTATCTGATGGATCGGACATTCAACCCCTTGCCGGTCCTTGAAAAAACTGTCGCGTAACGCCGTCGATTCTGGTGCTGTAGCATGAACCGGCGCTGAACGGCCAAGCACGCCTTTGTGAGGGTTCGGAACGCTCAAGCCGCCGCCCGGGTCCCTCCGAAATAAGCATGGCGCGGCGCTTGCTTGCGCACAAGGGAAACGTCATCCTGACGCGCGGCGCGGCGGCTATCGCGCCGCCAGTCCGGGCGCCGAAGTTGAAACCTTATGACAGAAACGCCAAAACCGCCGCACGCTGACGATATTCAGCTTCTGTTTCCGCCGCCGGTCGAACCGCCCCACCGCGCGTCCGGTTTTGGCTCGGGCATACGCACGTGGTTTCTCACCGGCGTCGTCATCGCAGGGCCGTTGGCGGTGACCGCCTGGCTCGTCTGGTGGTTCATCGACACGGTCGATCGGTGGGTGCGCCCGCTGGTTCCCCCGACGCTGTGGCCGGACAATTTTTTGCCTGTTCGGCTGCCCGGCACAGGCGTTGTGCTGGCGTTTTTAGGGCTCACGCTGCTTGGATTTCTCGCCGCCAATCTCGCGGGCCGCACCCTCCTGCGCATTGGCGAGCGCATTCTCGACCGCATCCCCGCCGTGCGCGGCATCTACAAGGGGGTGAAACAAGTGTTCGAAACTTTATTCTCGCAGTCGGGAACGTCGTTTCGCAAGGTCGGCCTCGTCGAGTTCCCGGCCAAGGGCGTGTGGTCCATCGTGCTGATCTCGACGCCGCCCGCCAAATCCATCGCCGACGCGATGCCCTCGCGCGAGGAACATGTGTCGGTCTTCCTGCCGTGTACGCCGAACCCGACGACGGGCTTCTGGTTCTATCTTCCAGCCGGGGACGTGATTGAAGTGCCAATCACGCCGGACGAGGCGTTCAAGCTGATCATGTCCGCAGGCGTGATCCAGCCGGGCGGGGCGGGCAAGCTGGCCGTGCTCGCGGCGGCGGGCAAGCGCGAGACGGCGGGCGCTAAGTAGGCCGCCTCATACCGGCCCTTCGCCGCAGTTCAGCGCCATCGGCTCAAACCCGAGCGAGCGAATAAACTTCATCAAATCGACGGAGCGCAAAGTCGTCGAAGCCGCGTTGTGCAAAGGATGAAAATTCACGAACTCCGCCGCCAGCAAATCGGTGTCGACGACGACGGTCAAGCGATGCGCCGCGTCGTTCAACAATCCAAACGGCGTCACCGATCCCGGCGTCAGTCCCATGATCTCCATCAGCAGTTCCGGCTTGCCGAACGACAGCCGCGCGCAGCCAAGGCGCTTTTCGACGAGACCGAGCACGGCGCGTTTGTCGCCGGGCATCAGCGCCAGCCAGAACCGCCCGTCGCGGTCTTTCAGGAAGAGGTTTTTGCAATGCAGACCGGGGATGCGGCCATGCCACGCGCGGCCGTCTTCCACCGTGAACAGCGGCGGATGTTCGACGGTGGTATGATTGATGCCAAGAGAGTCGAGGTAAGCAAAGAGGGAGGCGGGCGTGGCGGTCAT
>JANYDZ010000100.1 GCA_025363375.1 Hyphomicrobiales bacterium | reverse complement strand
TCGCCGGCGTCGATCTGACGAATCCGCTCGATAAAGCCACCATCGCCGCCATCGGGCGGGCGCATGCCGAATATGGCGTGCTGGTGTTTCCGCGCCAGACTATCTCCGCCGAGGATTTGAAGCGCTTTGGACGCTGCTTTGGCGCGCTTACGGTGCATCCGTTCTCGACCAACGCGGCGGACGCGCCCGAACTCATTGTCTATGACCAGAAAGAAGGCAATCCGCCTCCCCCAACCGACATCTGGCATTCCGACGAGACCTTTCGAGAGGTCCCGCCGATGGGTACGATGCTCTGCGCCAAGATCATCCCCGCGATTGGCGGCGACACGGCCTTTTGCAACATGGGCGCGGCTTTCGAGAGCCTTTCCGACAAGATGCAGCGCTATATTTCAGGCCTCGAGGCCGTGCATGATTTCAAGCCTTTCAAAACCCTGTTCGCCGAAACCGAAGAAGGCTGGCGCAAGCTGCGCAAATTCGAGGAGATGTATCGCCCGGTCACCCATCCCGTTGTGCGCGTGCATCCGGTCACAGGCCGCAAGGTGGTTTTTGTGAACCCGCAATTCACGCTGTTCATCAAAGGCATGGAGGAGAACGAGAGCCGCGTCCTGTTGGATCAGTTGTTCCGGCTGACAGCGTCGCTTGAGCATCAATACCGGCACCGCTGGGAACCGGACATGCTGGTGTTCTGGGACAACCGCCTCGTCATGCACGCCGCCGTGCACGACTATTATCCGCAACGCCGGTTGATGGAGCGCGTGACGATCGCCGGCGACAGGCCGTTCGGAACCGGCGAGAAAGCGGAGGGGGCTGAAATTCGAAAATTCAAGGCGCCGCCGGTGATGAGCATGGCGAGCCGGCAGGCGCGCGAGCACGAGAAGGAATGAGTCTCACTCGCATCCCCGCGTGCGATCCTCCTTGTTCTCCGCCACGAACGGACCCAGTTCCGCGTTCGCCGCCCGCGCGAAGGAATTATCGACGATATTGTCGATGTCGGCTTCGCCCGACGCCTTGCGCGAGCCCCAGAACCGATTGAACAACCCGGGATCGCCTCCTGCGCGCGCGCCGCAAAAGTCGGCGCAAAGGCGCATACCCACAGGGCGCATACCCACATATTTTTCACAGGTCTCTCCCTCGTAGGGCCTACATCGCCGCTTCGCCATCGATCACGCCCGCGGCGCCATAGCCGCGCAACAAGGCGTCGAGGCGTTCGCCCGGCGCGTTCGTCATTTCAATCGCGGGCTTGTCCTTGCCAATATCCGCGCCGAGCCAGCGGCCGCGTTCGACGAGCCGCGCGCCGAAGGCGGGGCGTTCGCGGTCATAATCCGCCAGCGCGGCGCCGATATCGCCGTTCCGCGCGGCCAGCGCATCGACCAGCGCCTGCGCGTCGAGCGCGGCCTTGGTGACGCCGGTCGCGACATGCGGGCGCACGACGGAGGCGGAATCCCCGACAAGCGCGACGCGCCCGCGCGCCATATGCGTTGAGACGAGGTCGTAAACCGGTTGCAGAATGGGTTGCGGCGCGCCCTCGACGAAAGCCGCCAGATGCGGACTGAGATTTTTACGCGCCGCGTCTTTCAACTCCGCGACGAGATCGGGCCTGATGAGCGGCGGCGGAATCGAGAGCCCGTGACATTTCCCAGTGGCGTCCGTGCACAGCAAAGGCAGTTCCGTTGCAAAATCCGCGTTGCGAAACCAGACGCATTGAGCGCGATATTTCGACCGCCGCGCGCCTTCGGACGGCGGCATTGGAATGCCAAAGGCGAGTTCCCCCCGAGGGAACGAGAAGATCATGTGTTTGAACACGTCGTCATGGAGCGCGCGCGGCATGGTCCTTTCAGTGACGACGAAACGCCAGGCCACATAGCCGACGTAGCTGGGCTTTGCTTGCGGGAACGCCTGGGCGCGCACCGTGGAATAAAGGCCATCTGCGCCGACGAGGATGTCGCCTTCCTCGCGCGAGCCATCGGCGAAATGCGCGGCCACGCGGTTGCCCTGTTCCTCATAGCGCTCAAATTGCATGCCGGAGCGATAGAATTCATCCGGCAAGGCGTCGCGCAGGGGTTGATAAACGCGGTCCCACGCCGTGGCGAAGGCGAATTGCGGAACTTCATGCACAATGTCGCCCGCGACATTCCGGCATTGGCGCGAGAGAACTTCCGCGCCGACCGATTTTCCCGCAATGGCGCCGATCCGCCGCATGACGGCGAACAATTCGTCGCGCGCGCCGAGCCCCGCTCCGCGCCCCGCGAGATTGCCGCGCGCGCGCTCGAACAGCGCGACATCCCAGCCGATCGCGCGCAGAAGATTGGCGGCGAACAGGCCGCCAAGCGATCCGCCGACGACAAGGGCGCGTGGCTTGCTCACGTTGAAGTCCTTGGTCGAGCCTGACGCCGATCACGCGGCGCGGCGCCTTCGCCAATCGCGCCACGCGCGTGAAGGCCGGCGCGAATTTCAAATTCATATTGCCGCCCAACGTCGCCGGGGCGACAATGTGGGCGGCGTCTTGACCCGCGTCAAGCCGCCTTCTTCTCCGCGATCCCCACGAGCGTGCGCATGATGACGCGCGTCCCTTCGAGGCGGTCGGTCATGCCTTCGAAATCGCGCATGAAGACCACGCGCATGTCGGGACGCACACGCGCGTCGGAGCCCTGCCCCGCGACAAAGCGCACGAGGCCGGCGGGGTTGGCGAAGGAATTGCCGCGGAAAGAAACGACGACGCCCTTCGCGCCGACTTCAAGCTTGTCCACATGCGCGCGGATACAGAGCGCCTTGATGGAGACGAGCTTCATCAGCAGCCGCGCCTCGTCCGGCAACGGACCGAAGCGGTCTATCATTTCCGCCGCGAAACTTTCGATGTCCTCGTCCGTTTGCAACGACGACAGGCGGCGGTAGAGCTGCATTCGCAACGCCAGATCCGGCACGTAGTGTTCGGGGATCGTCACGGGCGCGCCTGTTGTAATCGTCGGCGACCATTGC
>JANYDZ010000068.1 GCA_025363375.1 Hyphomicrobiales bacterium | reverse complement strand
CGCCGCCGGGCGCGGCGATGCCCCGCACGATTGTCACCTCGTCGGGGGAAAAGCCGTTCGTCGCGGTTGATTCCCGCGCGAATTCGATATGGCCCGCGTCGCCCTCCACGCCGATCAAATGGACCTTCTTGCCGGCGTTGCGCGCGGCGACGCCCATATTGTTGATCCAGCAACCCCAGCCGCAGCCCAGTTCGATCATCGTAAACTTGCCTTTGGCGAGTTCGACGGCGCGCAACGCCGCCGCCCATTCAGCGATATCGGCGTGCCAGTTGCCGGGTATGGGAATGGGTTCGAGCGTGTTGGCGGTGCCTTCCAGGAGCGGAGGGTAAAACTTCGGGTCAATCTTTACGCCGAGGAAATTTGTTTGGTAGCCGGGCGTGGGGCTGAGGCCGGCAACGGCATGGCGACGCATCACTTCGACACCGTCAAACTGGGCGTTGTAATAATACAGCGGGTGGTCTTTCGCAGCGGTCGGAGCCTGGGGGGCGGCTGGCAGCGGATTGACTTCGGCGAACCGGCTGCGATCGGGATGTGGGCTGTCTGGAGTTGATGCGCCGGTCGTCAAAATCTGGATCAAATTCCTGAAAAAGTTCATAAATACTTCCTTTGGAGCGCTCCATGGAGCTGCAAGCGATTGTTCGGACATTCGCGCCATGATCCGGCGCGGCCGCGTCCGGGACGCTCAAGCGTTTGACTGTTCCGACGGAGCCGCCGCCGATACGGGGCGTATACATTTTTCGACAGGGACTCTTCAAGCGCTCCCGTTTCCCGCCTGAAATCGAGATTGCGCAATTTCCGACAAGATCATGATTCGATTTCAACCGCGCGGATGCGGTTGAAGAGCTTGAGGAGGAAGACAGGCAAACCGCGGCCAGCCGAACCCGCGCCGATGGCGCCGAGGCGATCGGGCCGCCGAACCAGGCGCCCGCGAGCGCCGCGTCAGCTCACCGCGTTGGCCACGGCACGCCGAGATAGCCGCGCGAAACCGTCTTGATGCCTTTGTAGTTGAACTTCTGGATGCGCTTACCTTCGTAGGTTTCCGTCGTGTACATGTTGCCCTTGGAGTCAAGGGCGATCGAATGCACGCCGTAAAACTGGCCGGGCTGGCGACCGCCGTTGCCGAAGGAGGTGATTTCCTCGAGAGTCTCGCGCACAAGAACGCGCACGCGTTCGTTCTGGCCGTCGGCGAGGAAGATGAATTTCTGGTCGGGGTCTTTTGAGAAGACGATATCCCAGACGGAGCCGGCGCCGAGCGTGTTTCTGGCGTAGAACGCCTCCTTCACGAATTTGCCTTCGGGAGTGAAGACCTGCAGCCGGTCGTTCTGGCGGTCGCAGACATAGATGAGATTGTCGACGGCGCGCTCGACGCAATGGACGGGATTGCGGAATTGCTGGGCGGGCGGCTGGGCGGGATTGTAGGGACCAAGATTGGCGTCGTCGGGCTTGTTGCCGTAGGCGCCCCAGTAACGCTTCATCTTGCCCGTGTCGGCGTCGAGCACGGCGACGCGTTTGTTGAGATAGCCGTCGGCGACATAGGCTTCGTTTGTTCTGGGATCGACCCAGATCTTGGCGACGCGGCCGAAATTCTCCAGATCGTTGCTGCCCTTGTTGTTGTCGGCCTTGCCGACCTGCATCAGAAATTTTCCGTCCTGCGTGAATTTCAGCAGATGCGAATCCTTCTCGCCATTGCCGCCGATCCAAACATTGCCTTTGTAATCGATGTGAATGCCGTGGTTCGATTGCGGCCATTCATAGCCTTGGCCAGGCCCGCCCCAGGACTTGATGAGATCGCCCTCGGGATTGAAGACCAGAACCGGCGGCGCGACATTGCAGCACTCGGCGATCGGCGGCTTCAGATCGTTGCCGCGCTCGTTGTTGTTCATGCCGGTGTTGTTGCGGTGGATCATCCACACATTGTCTTTTTCATCGACCCAAACGCCGATGGACCAGCTGAGCAGCCAGTTGTTCGGCAGGGGCTTGGGCCACAGCGGATCGACTTCGAAGATGGGCGATTGCACCGTCGCGCCCTGCGCCACGGCGCTGGGCTGAAGCATGGACTGCCCGATGCCGAGACCCACAAAGCCCGCGACAAGCGCGGCGCCGATCGTCAACCGGCGATTGAATACGAATTTGCTCATGCTGCGCCTCCCTGCGGTCTGTCCCGGAATCGTGACCGGGCGGTTTGCAGCCACTATAAGGGAGGGATCGGGGCTTGTCAGCGCCCATTTGGGCCGGGCTGGATCGCGCGAGGGAGACGGGATGAAACTGGTTTTTGCGTCGCGTAACAGGCTGTTCAACGCGCTTTTTGCGCTGTTCTGCGCTATCGGCCTTCCTGGCTCCATTGCGCACGCGCACGAGGTTCCCGTCGATGTTCGGCTCAACATGTTCGTCAGGCCCGAGGGCAAGGTGCTCGACCTGCTGGTGCGCGCGCCGCTGGCGGCGATG
>JANYDZ010000027.1 GCA_025363375.1 Hyphomicrobiales bacterium | reverse complement strand
TGCCGCCGGTGCCGAAAATCACGACGCGCAGATCCTCGGGATAGGATTCCACGGCCTTGCGGATCGACGCCCCGAGATTGAAGCAGCGTTTTCCCGTCGGCGGCGGAAACAGCACAACGTTGACGGCGAGCGGAATGACCGGACACGGCCATTCTTTCGGTTGGCCAAACATCAGGTTCAGAGGCACAGTGAGACCGTGATCGACTTCCATCTTGTTGACGATGGTGAGGTCGAATTCGTCGAGGATAACCGACTGGGCGATATGCGCGGCAAGTTCGGGATGGCCCTTGACGACAGGTACAGGGCGCGGGCCCCAGCCTTCATCGGCGGGCGGGAATTCGGCGGCGCAGCCGAGCGCGAAAGTCGGAACAATGTCCATGGAAAAGGCGGAGGCGTGATCGTTGTAGACGACGATGCACACATCCGGCTTCAAATCGGCGATCCACTTCTTCGATTTCTCGAAGCCGGAAAACACACGCGTCCAGTAGGGCTCGTGGCTGATGCCGTTGTCGAGCGCCGCGCCGATCGCCGGCACATGGGACGTGGAAACGCCCGCGATGATCTTAGCCATTTTTCTTTTCCCATTCCGCCTTGGTGCGATTGCCTTTGACCGAACGCCCGCCCGCCAGCATCATCGCCGCGTAACCTTCCTCGGTTGAATTCGTCATTCGCGCGGCCAGCGCCCGGAAGGAGAGGCCGTCCGTCGCGCCGAGCTTGGAGGTAAAATAGATATTGCCGCCGAGTTCCAGCAGGCGGTTCCACTGGCGCTTCAATATCGCTTCGGTTTGGTCCGCGCCCAGGCCCCAGGTCTTGAGGTATTTCGCCTCGTCCGCCTTGAACGCCTTGCGGTTTTCTTCCTTCATCAGGGACATGCAAAAAGCGTTGATGGCGTAGCCCATGCGCGATTGTTCGGCGTCGAATACGATCGTGCCGGGAATATCGGCGTATTCCTTGGGTTTCTTCTTCATCTGACATCTCCGCACGAGCCGCGCGACGCGCGGAATTTTTCCGGCCCTTTGTTGTCGAAATGGACTTGAGGGTCAAGTGTTCGAACCGATCTGGCGCCCCTATCGCAAATCACGGCGAAGCCAGCCGCCGCCTGTGCGCGGCAGCCATCGCGAGCACCAACATGGCGAATGCCTGATGCAACAGGCCCGCCCAGATCGGAACGGCCAGCAATAGGGTCAGAATGCCAAGGCCCGCCTGAACCAGAACCAGCCCCGCGAGGACGACAGCGCGCTTGCCGCCGCGCGCGCCGGGCGCGGTTTTCCGCGCGCGCCAGACATGCCAGAGCGCGGCCCCTACAAGCAGGTAGGCAAGCATGCGGTGTTCGAATTGCACCATCGTTATGTTTTCGAGAAAATTCTTCCACCAGGGTTCCAGACGAAACAGATGTTCGGCCGGTGGAACCAACCGACCATCCATCCATGGCCAGGTGTTGTAAGTCAGGCCAGCGCGGCCCCCCGCGGTCAGCGCTCCAAGGCCGATCTGCGCGAGTACAAGGCCAAGAAGCCAGCTTGCCCCGCCGCGCAGCCGCTGTTCCTCCGGCCCGGGCGCGCGCGGCGCCAAGCCGACCGCGAGCCAGATCAAGGCCGCGAAAGTGACCGCCGCGAGCAGCAAGTGAACCGCGAGACGCTCCGGTGCGACTTCCACGCGGTCTGTCAGGCCCGAGGCAACCATCCACCAGCCCACTGCGCCCTGTAAACCGCCCAGCGCCAGCAGGCCCAGCAATTTCGGCTTGAGGCCTCGCGGCAGTTTTCCGCGCAGCCAAAACCAACCGAGTGGCAGGGCAAATACGAGGCCTATCAGCCTTCCGAGCAGCCTGTGTCCCCATTCCCAGAAGAAAATCGTCTTGAAATCTGCCAGCGCCATCGTCGGAAACAGCTTCGCATATTGCGGAATCTGTTTGTACTTCTCGAATTGCTCCGCCCACGCGGCGTCGGACAGCGGCGGCAGCACGCCGGTCACCGGCTTCCATTCGGTGATGGAAAGCCCTGACTCCGTCAGCCGTGTGGCGCCGCCGACGACCACCATGGCGAAGACCATGGCGGCGACGATCCACAGCCACAGGCGAATGGCTGAAACATCGCCCACACGGGCGTTTGGCGTTGCCGCGATAAAAATGCTCATAACGTCCGTGACATCCCGCGCCTTGATCGACGCGATGCCGCGAGACATAAGCGCCCGATCCCGCCCCGTCCACGGGCGACCTGTCGCACCCCGGAAATTTCATGCGTCGCCGTTCCCGCAAGCTCCTTGGCGCCGTCGTGATGATCGTCGTTGTCATCATCTATGCGCTGGTCGCCATGGGGCTGGCGCAATCGAGCCCGCTGCAGGAGGCGTCTAGCCTTGTGCGCGGGCTCTTTTTTGTGGTCATAGGCATGGGCTGGATTCTGCCGATCATGCCGCTGATCAGGTGGATGGAGCGACGGGACGAATGACGTTTTACCGGAGAAATTGAAATGGAATGGTTGCCGCGCGCGCAAGCCCTGATGAACGAACAGCAATTTGGCGTTGCGTTGGAACTTGTTCAGCCGCTATCGGAAGCGGCGGACGCCGACGCTGCAACCCTGATGGCTCTGGCCGAAATTCATGCCGCAGCGGGAAGTTACGTGGCGGCGCGCCTGGCTATCGCCGCGTTTTTAACGCGCGCGGCGGCCGATGGCGCGCCGGTTCGCGATATTCCGGCGGTCGTCTCGAACGACCCTGACGTGCGCCTGCGGCTGTTGCAATTGTGGCTGTCCCACGATGGCAAAAACAGACAATCGCTGCACCGCACGATAGAGCACCTTCGCAACTTCAACTGGTCGGTTCCCCCGCCAGCCCCAAGCCTGTCAAATGAAGAGTTTCGCAGTTGCTATGGCGCCCGATACGAATTTTTTACGGCTGTCCATGCGCCTCAATCCTCGCAATTGAGTTTCTGGCGGGACTGGATCCGCGACGACGACATCCAGAACTTTCGCAGCGAAGTTTTCCTGTCCCAGATCGCCGCTCACGACGCCACGAATTTTGGCGCGCAGGCGCTGCTGGACGCTTATTATCTGCAATTCCTTTACACGCAGTCCCGCGACAGTCTTGGTTGTCTTGAAAAATTCAAAGACGATGGCAGTTTTGGCGGCATCCGGATCGACATTGACGGTCATATCCTCAGCCGCGACATTCTGGATTCCGCCATGGAAATCAATTTTTTCATGCGCCACGCCGGGATTGCGTCCGCCGACCGTTTTCTGCTTTGCGATATAGGTTCGGGATGGGGAAGGCTCGTCAATCGCGTGCTCGAACTCTGTCCTTCCGCCAAGGCGATGGCGCTGGACGTGGTGCCATTCGCCTCCTTCGCAGCGGAGCGCTATCTTGGCCATTGCGGACAGCTTGAGCGCGCAATCGTTGGCGGTCAATCCGAACTCGACAGGTTAAAACCGGGCGACATCACGATCGCCACAAACGTGCATAGTTGGAGCGAGGCCCCCCTCGCTTCAATCGAAATCTGGCTC
>JANYDZ010000749.1 GCA_025363375.1 Hyphomicrobiales bacterium | reverse complement strand
TGATTTGCGCGGATGCTAACGGGCGGACCGGGGACGGTCAAACGCGGAAGGAAAGCGCGCCTACTGCGCCAGCCCCAGAATCCTCCGGGTCCGCTCCACCACCTGCGCCGGCGTGGCGAAAATTCCCGCGATGGTCGCGGTGATCGCCGCCCCGCTCATCGGCCTCACGTCCAGTTTCCCGCGCGCCATTTCGCTCAGGAATTCCGGGTCTTTCATCGTCGCGTCGAACGCCGCGCGCAGCGCCGCCACGCGCTCGGGCGGCACGCCCTCCGCGCCCATCAACGGGCGAAAATACGCGGCCGGACCGAACACCAGCGTCAGGATTTGCCGCTCCTCCCGCGACGTCGCCAGATCCATGGCGTTGGGCGCGGCAAGGTCCGGATTCGTCGCAAGGCCCGTCTGCAGGGGCACGGCGACCACGCCCGACTTCAATTGCTCCCCCATGTCGCGCACGACGGTCGACGAGGCGAGGCCGCACAACCCGTCGACTTCGCCCTTGTCGGCGGCAAAGCGGATATCGACCGTCGAGGGATAGCCATGCACATAGCGAAACTTGAACCCGAACAGGGTTTCAAGCGTGCGCGGCTCGTAATAGGTGCTGCTTGTCGGGCCCGTGCCGCCGATCACGAGTTCGCCCGCGCGCATCGCCTCGATCGTCTTGCCCTTGCCGTTCCAGAACACGCAGGCGCCGGTTTCGCTGGCGACGCTGCCGATCCAGTTGACCCTGCGCCCGTCGAATTTCGCGCTGGCGGGATCGAGCAGAAGATCGACCGAATAGCCGGGGCTCGCCATGCCGAGCGACAATCCATCCTTCGGCGCGACATGCGCGACGCTGACCAGCGCGTTGAGCCCGCCGGCGCCCGGCGCGTTCTGTACGATTCCCGTGGGCTTGCCGGGAATGTGCCTGACCATGTGGCGCAGGGTCAGGCGGGCGTAAGCGTCGTACACCGTGCCGGAGGGATAGCCGACGACGACGCGCAGAACCTTGCCCGCGTAGAAAGCCTCGACGGACTCTTGCGCCCGCGCCGCGCCGTTCAACGCGGCGAGCGCCAGACCGAGGGCGGCGGCGCGCGTCACATTGTCCCCGGCGTCGTGCGCGTGTGCGGCGCGTCGATCTCGATGCGGAAGGACTTGAGGATCAGCGCGTTGGCGAAATAGACCGCCGCGTTGTAGCCGATCTCGACGAGTTCGCGCGGCGTGAAAAGACGCGAGAGTTCGGCGAAGGCCGCGTCGTCCACGGCGCCCTTGTTGTCGGCCATGCTATCGACCCAGGCGAGGATCGCGAGGCTTTTGTCGTCGTATAAATCCTTGTGGGCGCGCCAATCCTGGAGGCCGTCGGCCTGGGCCTGACTGAAGCCGCATTCCATCAAAATGGGCATGTGGTGATCGAGTTCGTAGGCGCATTCCATCGCCTGCCCGACGCGCACGATGGCCAGCTCGCGGTAGCGGCGCGGGCTCTCGCAATCGTTGCGCAACGCCATGGCGAGCGGGCTTTTCGCCGCGATGATTTTCGGCGCGTGGGCGCAGGCCAGGTGCAGATTGAGAATGGCATGGCCCCGCGCCTCGGCGCGCTCGAAATAGGCTTCGATTTCCGGGTCGAGCGGTTCGCTCAACGCCGGCAGGCGCGAGACCCTCGCGTACCGGCGGGATCTTTTGTGCGCGTCGCTCATGTGATGCCCCCGATGGTGTCGTCGCAATGTGCCGCCTCGACGCGGCGCCCGCAAGCGGTCGGAGGCGCTTGCGCCTACAGCGCCTCCACCACCACGTCATAGGCCGGCCCGTTCGCGCCTTCCATCGTGACGACGCGCGCGCCATAGCCGGGTGGAATCGTCGCCTCGACATCGCGGTCCGGCAGCACCACGACGCGGCGCGAACCGATAATGACGATCGTCGGCATGTTGCGCTCCATCAGGCGCGCGGCGGAGGTCTTGATGGCGGGGTAATAGCGCGGATCCTTCCACGCGCCGGGCGCGGCGGGATCGACCATGATTGTCAGCGCGCCGTCGCCCGCGACGTAGATCATGAACCTGGCTGTCTCCGGCTTCCACTCCGGGCCGAGCGTCGCATCCTGCAGCCAGCCGCAATGGAAGGCGCGGCATTCGCCGGGACGCGTGTCGTAGATTTTGCAGCCGCGTCCGGGCGCGGCCTCGCGGCACCATTTGCCCTGCGGCTTGTCCATCGCGGGCACATCCGGCAGCTTGCAGCACATCATGCATGTGCCGCAGGAGCGGCCGGGAACGATCTGGTCTTCAACGCTCATTTTTATTTCCGCAATCCTGATTTGTTTCCGCAAACCTGATTTCAGCAAGCGCATCGGCGCGCAATGGCCTTCTAGCCGATCAGGGGCGGCAATTGAAACTCCCTCACAGGCCCTTCAGGAAGGCTGCGAAGCTCATCAACCCCTCCGGCCATGGGCCGTGGCCGGACTCCGCATTGAGATGCCCGCAATGGCCGGCGTCGGTGAGCTTCGCCCCCCACGCCCGGGAGATATCTTCCGAGTTCTCGTAATCCGAATACGGATCGGAGCGGCTGGCCACAAACAGCGAGGGAAACGGCAGCGGCGCGCGCGGAAATGGCGCGAATCCCGGGCCAATTTCGGGAATGCGCAGCACGGCGGCCTCCGATGGCGGCGTCACCAGCATGGCGCCGCGCACCTTGCCCTGCGCGAACCAAGGCGCGCCATGCGCCACCGCCACCGCGCCCAGCGAATGGGCGACGCAAAGCACGGGCTTTTCGGCCCGCGCCACAGCCGCCGCGATCGCCGCGGTCCATTGCCCGAGATCGGGACGCGTCCAGCTGACGAGATCGACGCGCCGCGCGGTCTTGAGCCTGCCCTCCCAGCGCGATTGCCAATGGTCGGGCCCGGCGCCGTCGAGACCGGGAATGATGAGGATGTCGGCGTCCGAGGTGCGCAAGGCGTGAGTTCCGCTGCAAGACTGAAGGGCTTTATCTGGCGGTCCCGGCGCGTCAGGGCAAGCCCGCGCGGCAAACAAGCCATTGCTCTTGCCGCCGGGCGCGCTACGATGCGGCATAACGGGAGGAAACCATGACGCAGAATTCATCCATCGGCGGCGCGCTGATCGCCACAAGCCTGATCGCCACAGGCCTGATCGCCGCGCCCTTGGCGGCGTCCGCGCAGACCCTGCTGGAAACCGCCGCGGAACACCGCTTCCAGCTCGATTTCCACGTCAACGACGCCGCGCTGGCGAAAATGCTGCCGCAGGGCTGGGAGACCGTCATCGCCACCCAGGGCGCCGCCAAGGACGCCAATCTGCGCATGATCTTCATCGACCGCATGGGCATCGCCGGCGGCGACGGCAAGCCGACGAAACAGGCGACCTCGCGCCTCGTCTATCTCGCCATTCCCGTCAAACAGAGCGCGGGGGCCGGGGTCGGACAAATGATTATTTACGGCCTTGCCGAAGACGCGGCCGACGCGCCGGGCGCTTTTGGAACCTATCAGGCCGCCAGCATCGCCAAAATGTCGCGCTCGGCCTCCGCTTCGGGCGGCGTTGCGAGGGGAACGGAAGACTGGGAATTCGTCGGCGCCGCCGGCGAGCGCATGGAAGCGCACGTCGAATACCAGCGCGGCCCCGTCGCCAAGGGCGGCGCGGAAACGAAATTCTACAATCCCAGCGACCCCGCGAAATTCCTGCTGTTCAAGACCGATCAGGCCATCGACATCATGAAAAACCCGACGACCAATCCGCCCGACCATATCAGCAAGTTTTCCTACAAGGCGGGCGGCGGCAAGATTGCGGCCCTGTTCGACGGCACGGAAAAGGTGGTGAGCTGGGACAGCTTCCCCTGGTACATTCGCACAATAAGCGCGCCGTAAAGCTACTTGGTCGCCTTGTTGTAGCGGTCGCGCACTTGCGTTGAAGCCGACGTAATCAGGGAAATCACTTTGTCGACGGCGGCGCCGTCGATGAGGTTGACTTCGAGCTTGGTCCTCTCGGCGTCGGCGAGGAAATCCTTGTCCTTCGCCAGGGCGCTGAAAGCCCGGCGCAGAATTTCAACCCGCTCCGCAGGCAAGCCCGGCGGCGCGATCAAGGGCCGCGCGACGGTTTTTTGTGTGAAATAGAGTTCCAGAACCTGCTTTTCGAGCGGGCCCCGGACAAAATCGATCGCGCGCGCAACCCCCGGCATTTCTGGATTGGGCTCCAGCGCGCCCTGCATGAGAATTACGACCTTCTTGTCGCGCAGCCATTCGGGATGCTGCGTGTTGAGGCTCGACCACGACCAGTCCGCGATGCCCTGCACCTCCCCGCGTTCCATGGCGAGCCCCACGTCCGTGGTTCCATTGTAACCGTTCACCAGTTTGAACTTCGTGCCGAGCAAATCGTTGTAGAGCCGCGCCGTCGTCTCGGGATCGACGTTGACGACGCCGCCCACGATCAACTCCTTGTCGAAGAGATCGCGCGTTGTTTTATGCGCGCCGCCGACATTGGCGAGCGTGACCGCGGTCTCGCTGTTGAGGCTGCCGATCCAGTTGAATTTTCCGACGTCGTATTGCACCTGCGGCGTGCCCGTGAGCCCCGCCAGCAGCACGCCGCGCTGCATGAGGCCAATGGCCGTCCCGTCGCGCGCGGAGGTCGCCGCCAGCGTATTGGCCGCGACAATCGAGCCGCCGGCGGGCTGGTTCTGCACGACGAAGGTGGGATTGCCGGGAATGTGCTTGCCCATATGGCGCGCGGTCAGCCGCGCCAGCAGGTCATAGCCGCCGCCCGACGCAGCCCCGACGACGAGAATGATTTGCTTGCCCGCGTAAAAGTCCTGCGCGAGGAGAGGCCATGGCGTCGCTGTCAGGGCGGCGCAGGACAACAGGAAGCGGAGCGCGCGGCGTATCATCAAGGGACCTTTGTTCGGCAATCATCGCGACAGACGCGCCTTACGCGGGCCGCGCCGGCAGGCGATAGATTTCGGCGAGGGGGATGGAGACGTTGAAACAGGCGATTTCAACAGCGGCTTGGCGTCCGACGAATTCGGCGGGATTTTTGGGGAAGGCGCGCGCGGCGTCGATGCCGCGTTGCCAAATCCAGACACGCGGCTCGTCCTGCGCGGCGACGAGATAGCAATCGAGCGAAGGCAGGCTCATGTATTCCTCGGCCTTCACGTTGAGATCGAGGGCGAGCGAGGAGGGCGAGAGGACTTCGGCGAGAAAGACGGGAATTTGCGTTGAGCGCTCTGTGCCCGGCTGGTCCTGTGGCTCCACCATCACGTCGGGGTAGCGAATGTCCTCGCCAATTTCGACCGCGAGATCGGTTGTGGTCAAAGACCAGAGCGCGGGATCAAGGCGTTTGCCCAACGCAAGCGCCAGC
>JANYDZ010000690.1 GCA_025363375.1 Hyphomicrobiales bacterium | reverse complement strand
TGCGTTGCATATCCTCGTCGCGAATATGGCGGCGATCCTCGCGCAGATGCGCGGTGACGCCGTCGGCGCCCGCCGCGATGGCCAGCAGCGCCGCGCGCACGGGATCGGGCAGCGCGCCGCCGCGCGCGTTGCGCACAGTGGCGACATGATCGATGTTGACGCCTAGTCGAAGCGCGGGGGCGCTCATGGGAAGCTCCTTGGGGACTCACGGTCCCCGCGCGCATTATGTCGGCGCGCGCGCGATAAACAAGCTATTCCGCCGCCGCCGCGATTTCTCCGGCGCCGATCTGGATCTCCAGCAATCGCCGATAGACCCCATCGGGCTTTTTCATAAGCTCGGCGTGGCTGCCGTCTTCGACGACGCGCCCGGCGTCAAACACCAGGATTCGGTCGAGCTTTTGAATGGTCGAAAGCCGATGAGCCACCACCAACGTGGTCCGCCCCGACGACAGCCGCTCGATGGCCTCGCGGATATAGCGCTCGCTGATGGAATCGAGGCTGGAAGTGGCCTCGTCCAGAATGAGAATCGGCGTATCCGCGAGAATGGCGCGCGCGATAGCGACGCGCTGGCGCTCGCCCCCGGAGAGTTTTATGCCGCGTTCGCCCACGAGCGTGTCGTAGCCCTTTGACAGCCCGTCAATAAACTCGGCCGCATGCGCCAGCCGCGCGGCGCGGGCGATCTCGTCCACCGTGGCGCCCGGCTTTCCGTAGGCGATGTTCTCCGAGAGCGAGCGGTGGAACAGGATGGGGTCTTGCGGCACGAGGCCCAAGGCGCCGCGCAGGGACCCCTGCGTGACGCCGGCGATATCCTGCCCGTCGATGAGAATGCGCCCGCCGTCAAGATCGTAGAGGCGTTGCACGAGCTTGACGAAGCTCGATTTGCCCGCGCCCGAATGGCCCACAAGCCCGACGCGCTGCCCGGCTGGTATCTCCAGCGAGAAATGTTCGAATGTCGGGGCGCGCGCGCCTTTGTATTTGAAGGTGATGTCGTCGAACACGATGCGTCCGCGCGAGACCTGTAAAGGCACGGCGCCGACGCGGTCGTCGATGTCGAATGTCGCGTCGCGGAAATCGAGCACATCGTCCATATCGTTGATCGTGCGCTGCACCTGTCGCACGTGCTGGGCGATGTCGCGCAAATAGCCGGTGATGAGGAACTGCGTCGCGATCAACCCGGCGATGTCGCCCGGCGTCGCCTGTCCCCGGCTCCACAGCAGCACGCCGGTCCCCAGCATCAGCGCCTGCAGGATCACCAGCATGATCGCCTGCGCAAAACCGGTCCAGGCGCCGCGATCCCAGGAAATCACCGAGCGTCGGCCCCAGGTGAGCGCGACATCGGCAAACAGCCGGTCTTCGCGCTCTTCGGCCGCGAAGGATTTCACGGTGGGATTGCCGGTCACCGAATCAGCGAGGGTGCCGCTCATTTTCGAATCCCATTCGCGCGCGGCGCGATTGGCCGGCGCGACCCACAGGATCGACAGCGCCACGCTCACGGAAATGAAAACGACGATGCTGATTCCGACAATCGCGCCCAGCAGCGGCCAGCGCCAGATGAAGGTGGCGGTCACGCCGATGGTGACGAGAAACGCCGGCAGCAGGTTGAACACGAGCGTGTCGGTAAACGTGTCGAAGGACGACATGCCCCGCGTGATCTTGCGCACCGTGGCGCCGGCGAAGGAATTGGCGTGCCAGTCCGCCGAAAAGCGCTGAACCTTGGAAAAGGCGTCGCGTCCAATTGTGGTGATCGCCCGGGCGCTCATGCGGTTGAGCACGAAGGTCACGAGTTGTCGCGAGAACTGGAACGCCGCCACCAGCGCCAGAAGCCCGGCCAGGGCCCAGATAGCGGGCGCCGGATCGTCGCGCGAGCCCGACACGACGACATCGACAAAACGCCCGGAGGCGATGGGCACCGCGACATCGACCAGCGTCGAGGCAACGCGCGCCGCGAGCAGCGTGAAAAACATGCCCGGCGACAACAGCCAGTAATGCGAGGCAAAGCGCAAAACGCGCGCGTATTTGGAGCCGGGACGGGCCTGGAGGGAGGTCATGGCGCGGCTTATAGCGCGGCGGGACCGAAGGGGGAAATGCCGCGCTACGGACATGCCGCGCGCCTGGCCTTCAATCAAGAACAACCCCGCTCGCTTTTATCGGCGGCGTCCACCGCGCGATCTCCGAGGCTACAAACTTCGTCATATATTCAGGCGAACGGCGCGCCGGCGCCGTCACGGTAACGCCAATGCTTAAAAAACGGTCGCGCAGGGCCGGCGTGTCGATGGCGTCGCTCGAAGCCTTGGCCAGACGGTTTACAATCGCCGCCGGGGTTCCCCTGGGAAACGAGAACGAACCCCAACTTCCGCAGTCGAGTCCATTAACCCCCGCTTCGTCGGCCGTCGGCAATTTTTCAAGTCCAGGCGCGCGCTCCGGACCGAGGGTCGTAATGGCTTTCACAGTTTTGCCTTCTATTTGAGGCAGGGCGGTAGAAATCTGCTCGGTGATGTAGTCGATGCGCCCCGCCAGCAAGTCCTGCATGGCGAAAGAGGCGCCTCGATACGGCACATGGGTAATGTCGGCATCCATCGCCTGATTGAGCAGCACCGCGCAGATGTGCATGCCCGAACCGCCGCCGGAGCTGCCATATTGCATCTTCGCCTGGTTGGCTTTCGAATAGGCGATGAATTCCGGCAGCGTGCTCGCCGGAAAATCCTTCGGCACAATCAGCACCCGCGCCGAATCCGAAAACAGCGCGGCATGTTCGAAATCGGTCAACGGGTTATAGAGCGGCTTTTTATACATCAGCGGCACGTTGGCGAGCACCGCGCTGCCAGAGGCAAGGACAGTGTAGCCGTCCGGCGCCGCCTTCGCGACTTTGGCGGCGCCGGCCATACCGCCGGCGCCGCCAATGTTTTCAATCACCAGTTGCTGACCGAGCAATTCGCTTACGCGGGCAGCCATAAGCCGCGCAACGACATCGACAGGACCGCCCGCGGCATAGGGCACGACAAGCATGACGGGGCGCGTCGGCCAGGTTTGCGCAAGGACGGGCGCAGCGATGAGGGACAACGCCATGGCCGACGCCAAGGTTGACGCAAGGACGAGCCGCTTTTTGTACATTGCGTTTCCTCAGGCGACTCGATTCCAACTGTTCAGGGCCCAGCGCCCCTCAGTCTAACCACCACCCCCGCTTTTCTCAAAATCAGGACCGGAGCCTTGAATGCAGGACCAGAGCCTTGAATTCAGGACCGGAGCCTTGCGCAAATCACGCGATCCTGTTCCCATCGCCGCAAAGACCAATGTGAAAGGCCGCTCCCTTGCAATTCGCGCATTTCGCCCACGTCTGGGGCAAGAAGAACATGACCGCGAACCAGCGTTACGATCAGCTCTGGCGCGAATTGAAACTCTGCGACAGCCTCGGCTTCGATCAGTCCTTCTGCGTCGAACATCATTTCCGCCCCGATGAAAGCTGGATGCCGGCGCCCATGCTCTATGCCGTGGCGGCGGGCATCCAGACGAAGAACCTGCGTCCTGGGTCCATGGGCGCCATCGTGCCGTTGCATCATCCCGTGCGTCTCGTCGAGGAAATCGCCGTCGTCGACCAGATGCTTGGAGGGCGGCTCGAAGTCGGCCTTGTCGCCGGCATCGCGCGCGATTATTTCGGACCGTTCAACGGCGATTTCGAAAACCGGCGCGAAAAACTGAAAGAGTTCGTGCGCTTTCTCAAAGCTGCATACGACGCCCCCGGCAAATTCGATTTCGACGGACCCACCATCAGGCAAAAGAACTTCGGCCTCGCTGTGAAACCCGTCCAGCGCCCCTATCCGCCGATGTGGATCGAAACGCGCGATCCGGAAACGTTGGAGTTCTGCGCGCGCGAAGGCGTCGACGCCGGCTATTTTTTCTTCTTCTCACGCAAGGCCGCGCGGCCCCGTTACACGAAGTTCGTCGCCGATTGCAAAGCAGCGGGATGGAGCCGCAAACCACGCGTCGCCTATTGCACGCTTGTCTATGTCGATGAGACCGACGCCAAGGCGCAAACCGTTGCGCGCAAACATTTCGGCGACGCCTATCGCGGCTTCTTTCCCGCGGCGAAGGACGCGGACGAGCTGCGGCGTCATCAGCTCGAACACGCCCAAAACTTCCGCCTGCGCGGAGAACCCTCGGCGGCGGAAATCGTCGAAAATCTGCTCGACGCCAATTGGCTGATGGAAAACGACCTCGTGCTTGCGGGCTCTCCCGAAACCGTAACGCGCAAGTTGCGCGAGTGGGCGGAATTCGGCGTGTTCAACACTTTTTTCGGCGAGTTCAATTTCGCCGAACTGGAGGAAGTCGATTTGA
The DNA here is from genome assembly GCA_025363375.1 of Hyphomicrobiales bacterium. Classification (GTDB taxonomy): domain Bacteria; phylum Pseudomonadota; class Alphaproteobacteria; order Rhizobiales; family Beijerinckiaceae; genus Terripilifer. The sequence continues at coordinate 3,154 of JANYDZ010000690.1, read as the reverse complement.
TGCGCTCGATCAAACTGTTCGGCGAGAAGGTGATCCCGGCGTTGCGCGATTTCGAGCCGTTCTGAACCACGCCTTGGGGAGATTTGTCATGACCATTCTCATCATCGGCGCCGGCCTCGTGGGTTCGCAGGTCGCGCGCATGCTCGTCGAGCAGGGGGAGAAGCCCGTGCTGCTGGATTCCGCGGCGCAGCCCAAAGCCATCGGCGAAATTGTCGATCTCAACAAGGTCGCGCTCATCGAAGGCAATGTTCTGCAACCGCTGTCGATTGTAAAAGCCGTCAACGAACACGCCATCACCGCCATCGTTCACACGGCCGCCAATCCCCTTCTGACCCTGGGCGCGCAGCGCGATCCCTACGCCGCCGTCAACCTCAACATCATGGGCACGATGAACGTGCTCGAAACCGCGCGGTCCACGGGCGTCAAACGCGTCGTCGTATCAAGCTCGAATGTGCTCAATCATTTCCTCGGCGGCGGTGAAGGCAACGGCGATCTTATGAACGAAGAGGCCCTGCCCCGTCCCACTACTTTCTATTCCGCGACAAAGCAGGCCGTCGAAAGCCTTGGCCTCAATTACGCGCGCTGGTGCGGCGTTGATTTCGCGGGCATGCGATACGGCGCGGTGTTTGGCCCATGGAGCGGCGCGGGCGGCGGCGGCCCCTCGAACGTGGTGCGCGAAGCGATGCGGCGCGCGTTGAACGGAGAGGAAGCCAGCGTGCCCGCCGGCGCGATGGAATGGGTATATTCGAAAGACGCCGCCCACGGCACCGTGCTGGCCCTGCGCGCCAAAGATTTGGGTACGCGCGTCTTCAACATCACCATGGCCTCGTTGACGACGCCGCAGGACATGGCGAGCGCCATTCAGAGCGTTGTTCCCGGCTCCAGAGTGAAGATCGAAACGCCAGCGGCGACCGCTGTCTCGTTGCCCAACATGACCGGCGTCAGCGATCAAACGACCGCGAGAAAAACGCTCGGCTACTCCCCGCAATTCGATTTCGTCGCGGGGCTTCGCGATCTCGCGGACTGGATGAAGGCGCACTAGCGCGCAAGCGCCGCGCTGCATGTCACAATTCGATCACGCGCAGTTGAACCGCGACTGCATCCATCCCGCCGCGACGCGGGTATTCACGACGTCAACCAGCGTGCGCCGCCACGCAAAACCCAAGGAGAACGTCATGAAAAAGACCGCATTCGCCTCCATTGTCGCCCTCGCGGCCTTCGTCGCGCAGAACGCGATCGCCCAGACGCCCGCCCAACGCGACCGCGCCATCGCGAAGCTCACGGACTCCCGGGATATGTCGACGGGCCTTGCGATGAACGCGCCGGCGCAGCCCGCCTCGGGCTGGCTTAGCGGAACCGCGCGCGACCGCGCCATCGAAAAGCTGACGAATGCCCGCGACATGTCGACGGGCTTTGTGAAGTAACGCGACTCCGAAATGGAAATCACGCGGTGGTTGGCGTCAAATAGCGGCGCCAATCACCGCGACTTCGTCGCCGCCCTGGCGCGCTCGACAATTTCCAAAGGCGCGGCGTAGAACCGCGTGAACAGAGCCTGTAAATCCTCGCCGTTCATCGGATTGAGGTCGAGCTGCTGCTTGGCAATCTCGGCCATGAACGCCGCGTCTTTCATCGTCGCGTCGAACGCCCGGCGCAGCGCGTCAACGCGGTCAGCGGGCGCGCCCGGCGGAGCCGCGAAAGGCCGTCCAATCGACTGCACGCCAAAGACAAGATCGAACGCCTGCCGATCCTGCGGTGTTTTCGCATAGGCGTACACCGCCGGCACGCCCGGCAACAACGGATGTTCGCTCGCGCCGAACTGCAAAATATATTTGAAATTGCCGTCGCGAATGTCGGCTCCGTACTGCGCGTTCAGCGAGGACAACGACATTCCGCACACGCCCTGGATTTCTCCCTGCAAAATTGCCAGCCGCACGGAAACCGAGCCCTTGTAGCCGTCGACCAGCTTGACCTTCACGCCCAAGAGATTGCGCACCGCGTTCGCGGCGGAACTGAGAGGGCCGCCGAGACCAGTGCCGCCCACGAGAATTTCTTTTGAGTAGAGATCGTCAAACCTGTCGATCCCGGCGCTCTTCCACGCGCCGCACAAGGAGACGCTCTGATCGATGTTGCCGATCCAGTTGAATTTGCCCGCGTCAAAGCGGCCCGCGCCGCCGCCGAGCAGCGGCTCCAGCGGCGCCGTATGCGCGAACGTCGCCATGACCGTCCCGTCCTTCGGCGCGACATTATAAAGCCAGTTGGTCGCGGCGAGCCCGCTGGCTCCATTCATATTTTGCACCAGGATGGACGGCGCGCCTTGCATATGCCGGAAGAAATGTCTCGACAGCGTGCGCGCGTAAAGATCGAATCCGGTGCCGGGCTCGTGTCCCACAACAATCGTGAATTGCTTGCCGCGATAAAAGTCCTCGACCGGATCGGCGCGCGCTTCGCCGGTGAGCAAGGCGCAAACGCCCGCCAGAACGGCCGGCCCAATTCTAGCCATTCGCCCGCTCCACCCGCGTCACCATGCTTTTCGCTTTCAACAGCGTCATAATGGAGTTGAGATGCTTGAGGTCGGCGACCCGCACGTCAAGGACCATATCGCGGAACTCCGGCGACTTCGTCACGAATTCGACGTGATCGATGTTGGCCCCGGCGTCGCCGATCACCGTGGCGATCGCGCCCAGCGCGCCGGGTTCGTTGAGGCAGTTGACGACGAGCCGCGCCGGAAAATACTCGCTGGCGCCGTCTTCGAGATCCCATCTAACATCGAGCCAGCGCTCGGGTTGATCGTCGAACGCCATCAGGGCAGGCGACTGAATGGGATAGATCGTAATCCCTTCGCCCGGGGTGAGAATGCCGACAATCCTGTCGCCCGGCACTGCGCCGCCATCGGGCGCAACGGCGGTGTCGAGACCGATCGCCACCAGCGCCCCGCTGGCGTCGGCCTTCATGTCCACCACCGCGAGCACCGCCGCCAACGGCAGCGGCGCCGCGCCGCGCCGCACCGAGACCCCCTGCCCCAATTGCAGCCCGGCGCCGCCTTCGGACACAAAGGCCTGCACCAGCAACCGCCGGTCGATGCGGCCAAACGGCGCCGCCCCGGCCTCCGCCGCCGCCGTCACCACCAGCGCCCCGCCGGCATAGCGCCCGGCGA
>JANYDZ010000661.1 GCA_025363375.1 Hyphomicrobiales bacterium | reverse complement strand
CCCGCATCGCGTAAAAATTGACTCGATTTAGCTTCGACGCGCTGAAGTCTGCTCGTTTATAGAGATTCTGAGGAAAGCCATGGAAAAGTTCGCTTTTCGAATGCGCGACCGATTGGTCGCAACCGTTGCCGTTTCAGTTCTGCTGGCCTGCGTTGTCACGATCCTCAACCAGATGTGGCGTGAAAAAAGCCATGTCGATGAAATCTTCATGGCACAGACCAAGCTGATCGCCGGACAGGCGCGGGCCAATGTGGAGGAGCGGGACGCGCGGGGCCTGCGCGGCCTGTTTCGGGATATCGCCCGCGCCAGCGAAAATGGCACCGACTACAATACAGCCTTTGCCTTCGCCGCCTATGACGAACGCGGAGCGCGCATACAGGATCATTCAACCATTGGCGGAGCGGGCGAATTGACAGGGCCCCTGTCCGATGTCGCAAAGGCGGCTTTGTCGCAGCGCGACGCGCGGGCCTTGCAGGCCGGCGACACATTCGTTGTCGGCGTTCCCGTCTTCAGCCGCGAAACCGCAAGCGTGATCGGCACCGTCGCCGTCGCGTGGGACCCGGGCGCGGCGCGCGCCTCGATCTACGCCAACGCGGTCTCCCACACCGCCGTCGCCACGGTGGCGAGCCTGTTGTTCATGCTGGTCGTGATGATCATGCTGGATAGAGGCCTCGTTGGTCCGCTGAAACGTCTGCAGATTCACGCGGCCGAGATCGAACGCAGCGGCGAACCCCACGCCATCGACGACAAATATCTGCTGGCGCGCAACGACGAAATCGGCGATCTCGCCAACGCCTTCAACGGCATGATCGAGAAGACCGCCAACAGCGCGCGCCAGATTTCCACACAGAGCGCCGAGATCAACCGCCGCAATGGCCAGCTCGACGCGGCGCTCGCCAACATGTCGCGCGGCCTGTGCATGTACGACGCGGACGGACGTCTTGTTCTGGCCAACGCGCAATTCTCCCGAATTTACGGCGTGCCGGAAGACGCCCTGAGGGTCGGCGCCACATTCTGGGAAATTCTGGAAACGCTCGCCGAACATGGAAGGCTCACCGAGGATCAGGCGCGCAAGATCGTCGCCGATCACGAATTCGCCTTGCGCCGGAAAGCCAGCGTGAACTCCCTGCAGAAGCTCAACGACGGGCGCAGCATCTCCATTTCCCAGGCGACCATGAAGAACGGCGGCTGGGTGGCGACCTACGAGGACATCAGCGAGCGGGTCGCGGCGGAAAACCAGATCGCCCACATGGCGCATCACGACGCGCTGACGGAATTGCCCAACCGCGTCCTGTTCCGGGAAACGCTGAAAAAAGACCTGAGCCGCGTCAAGCGCGGCGAACTGCTCGCCGTCCATTGTCTCGACCTCGACCATTTCAAAGCGGTCAACGACACGCTCGGCCACCCCATTGGCGACCAGCTTTTGTGCGCCGTCGCGCAAAGACTGCAATCGTGTCTGCGCGAGCACGACACGGTTTCGCGGCTCGGGGGCGATGAATTCGCCATCGTGCAAACGCGCATCAATTCCTCAAAGGACGCGTCGTCTCTGGCCAACCGCGTCGTCAAAGCCCTGTGCGAGCCGTTCCAGATCAGCGGCCATCAAGTTGTGATCGGCGTCAGCGTCGGCATCGCCGTTTCGCCGAGCGACGGCAACGAAGCCGATCATCTCCTGAAATGCGCGGATATGGCCCTGTACCGCGCCAAGGCCGACGGACGCGGGACCCACCGATACTTCGAGCCCGACATGGACGCGCGCATGCAACAGCGTCGAGGGCTCGAACTCGATCTGCGCGAGGCCCTGGTCGAAAATCAATTCGAGGTTCACTTTCAACCGCTGATCGACATGGCGTCGCGGAAAATCGGCGGCTTCGAAGCGCTGCTGCGCTGGCGCCATCCGGCGCGCGGAATGGTTTCGCCCGGCGATTTCATTCCGCTCGCGGAGGAAATCGGCCTGATCAACGAAATCGGACTCTGGGTGCTGCGCGAATCCACCGCCCGGGCGGCGCTCTGGCCCGACGCGATCAAGATTTCGGTGAATATTTCCGCGGTGCAATTCCGCAACAAGACGCTCGTCGAGGATATTGTCGAAGCGCTCGAAAAATCCGGCCTCGATCCCTGCCGGCTTGAACTGGAAATCACCGAGTCCGTGGTGCTCACGGACACGGAACAAACGCTTTCCATGCTGCACCGGTTGCGCGGCATGGGCGTCAGCATCGCCATGGATGATTTTGGCACCGGCTATTCCTCGCTGAGCTGTCTGCAGCGTTTCCCCTTTGACCGCATCAAGATCGACCGCTCCTTCATCTGCGACCTGCAGACGCGCCCGAATACGCTCTCGCTCATCAAGGCGATCGCGGACGTGGGTCGAAGCCTCGATATCGAGACCACGGCGGAAGGCGTTGAAAACGCCGAACAGCTTGAGATGCTCGAGGGCAGCGGCTGCTCGGTCGCGCAGGGCTTCTATTTCAGCCGCGCGGTTCCCGCCGAAAGCGTCGCGGGGTTGATCGAGCGGTTCAACCACCGCGCGGTGGAAAAGGCGGCGTAGGACGCGGGCCATCGCATCGCCTGGCTGGCCTAAGCCACCCGGTAAACGCTCAGTTCCACGGCGTCCGGCCGGCGCGCGCCCGTGCCGACGAAGATGCTCTCCATCATCCACGCGTGTTTGGCCGCGGCGACCTCAAAGCGCGGCACGGAGCGGAAATAGATGAGCGCGGGATCGACGGGTTCGCCGCGCTTTAATTTATCCAAAGCGTCGCGCGGGCCAAAGCGGATGCCGTCGTTGACAACGTAGATCAACGCGCCGTCGTCCGCCTCGATGACATAGCGCGCGTGCAGTTCGGTGAGGCCGTTGGCGCGGATGATCTGAAAATCCGCGCCCGGGCGCACGCGGCCTTGCAGGCGCGGCCCCGTCACAGTGCCGCCGGTCACGTCAATGATGCGGCGCTCGCCAAGGCCGGTGTCGCCGAATTCCAGGGGTTTGCCGACATGGGCCCTGAGATCGAACACATGTTCGAGCGCAAGCGGAATAGGCATGGGTTGCTCCCTGGAAAATCCTCACATGCGCGAGGGCAGCCACAGCGCGATGATCGGAAAGGCGATCAGGATGATCAGGCGCAGAATATCCGTCGCGACGAAGGGCAGAACGCCCTTGAAAATCGTGGTGAAATCCACCTCTTTCACCATGCTCTTGATGACGAAGACATTCATGCCGACGGGAGGATGAATGAGGCCGAGTTCGACTGTCATGACGATGATGACGCCGAACCAGATGGGATCGAAGCCGAGCGCGGTGACGACGGGGAAAATAATGGGCACGGTGAGGATGATCATCGCCATGGCGTCCATGAGACAACCGAGCACGAGATACATCACCATGATGACGGCGAGCACGCCGTAGCGGCCGAGGCCGAGGCCGGTGAGAAACTCCATCACTTTCTGGGGCACCTGCGTGATGGTGAGGAAATAGCCGAACAGCAACGCGCCGATCAGCACCGTGAAGACCGCGGCCGAGGTGCGCGTCGCCTCAAGCAGGGCGCGCTTGACGCCGTCGCGATCCAGACGTTTGCGCGCGACGCCGATGATGAAGGCGCCCGCGGCGCCCATGCCGCCGGCTTCCGTGGCCGTAAAGAGCCCGCCGTAGAGGCCGCCGATGACGAAAGCGAACAGCACCAGCGTCGCCCAGACATCGCGCAGCGCCGCCCAGCGCTCGCTCCACGGCGCGCGCGGGGTTTCCGGCAGAAAGCCGGGCTTCGCGTAGCCAATGACCGTCACCGTGGCCATATACATGCAAACGGCGAGAATGCCGGGAACGACTCCCGCGATGAAGAGTTTGCCGATGTCCTGCTGGGTGATGATTCCATAGACGGCGAAGACCGTTGAGGGCGGAATCATGATCCCCAGCGTGCCGCCGGCGGCAATGACGCCGGTGGCGAAGCTCATGGGATAGCCGTGCCGGCGCATCTCGGGATAGGCGACGGCGGAGAATGTCGCGGCGGTGGCGACGGACGAGCCGCAGATCGCCGCAAAGCCGCCGCAGGCCGCGATCGTGGCGATGCCGAGGCCGCCGCGCCAGTGGCCCACGAAAGCGTTGGCCGCGCGGAAAAGCTCGCGGGAAATGCCGGCGTTGGTGACAAAGGCGCCCATCAGCAGAAACATCGGGATAATCCCGAAGGTGTAGTCGGTCACCGTGCGCATCGAAGTCTGGCCGATGAGCTTCAGCGCGGCTTCATGGTTGGTGAGGTAGCCAAAGCCGGTGACGCCGACAAGGCCCATCGCCATGCCGACGGGCACGCGCAAGAGCATCAGCGTGAACAGCGCGACGAAGCCGAGGATGGCGACTGTGTTGGTGTCCATCGCTCAGTCCACAGCTTTCAATTGGGTTTCCTCGACGATCTCGTCGGGGTGGCAGACCAGCCTGTAGGTGCGGATGGCGATCAGCAGCACCGCGCAGACGTCGCCGATCCAGGCCAGCGCGAAGAAGGGCCATGTCGGCAGGCGCAGGTCGTAGGTGAGAACATTGCTGCGCATGGTGTCGACGACCTTGTCGAACAGCGTGTAGGTCTGCACGCTCACGACGAAGAGCAGCACAAGCGTCGCAAATATGTCGATGTAGCGTTTCCAGCGCGGGCTGGCCGAACTCCAGACGAGATCGACGGTGATGTGCGCGCCGCGATAGCTTGTCGCCGCGATGCCCCAGAAAATGAGAATGCCCAGCAGCATGCGGCCAAGATCATACCCGTCGGGAATCGAGGCGGCGAGGAAGTAGCGCAACAACACGCCCACGAAGGTCAGCGCGACGACGCAGCCGACGAAGACCGCGGCGATCCACTCGATCGCGTCGATAAAGCCGTCCATGTATTTACGCTGCATGCGCGGATCCCGCGGGACAAATGGCGGAGCGGCTTAAAATCCCGCGCCGTGTTTGGCGATCGAGGCCTGCAACTCCTTCGTCGCCGCGTCGGGATCGACGCCCGCCTTGCGCGCGCCGTCGGACCAGTTTTTGCGCAGCGGTTCGATGGTCTTCTTCCACTCGCCGATCTGATCGGCGGTGAGCGCGTAGACCTCGTGGTCCGCGAGGGCTTTCATCCTGGGAATGCCGGCGTCCTCGAATTCGCCCCAGGGCGTCGCGAATTTCACCGCCCATTGCGTCGTGCAGTGGTCGTCGACCACCTTTTTCTGCGCGGCGGACATGCCCTCGTAGGCGCGCAGATTGATGTTGTAGGTGAACATGGTCGTGTAGAGCGGCGCGTCGATGTGGTATTTCACCGACTTCTCGATGCCAAACAGGAACATCGAGCCCCAGGGCGAGGTGATGGCGTCGGCAACGCCGCGCTCCAGCAGATCGCGCGCCTCGGGCGCGGAGGCCTGCACGTTTGTGCCGCCCAGCATGGTCACGAGTTCGGCGATGGTCGAATGGGCCGGGCGGATTTTCATGCCCTTGACGTCGGCTGGCGCGACGACCTTCTTGCGCGAATGCAGCGCGCCGGGAGAATGCATGAAGGCGAAGCAGAATTTCGTCTCCTTCATTTCCGCGGCGGCGTATTTGCGATACCATTCATCGAGCGCGGCCGTGCCCTTGGCCGCATTGGCGAAGGTGAAGGGAATCTGGCCGACGGCGATGACCGGGAAGCGGCCCGGCTGATAGCCGGGGTTGATGAAGGTCACGTCGGCGATGCCGTCGCGCGCCATGTCGTAATGGTCGAAGGCCTTGCCGAGCTGCTCGGCGGGAAACAGCGTCGATTTGATGGTGCCGCCCGAGGCCTTCTCCATGGATTCGGTCCAGGCCTTCGTCGAAGGAAACAGAGGATGCGCCGCCGGGATCCACAGCGAGACCTTGAGATTGACCGGCTTGTCCTGCGCCAATGCGGGCGCGGCGACGGGCGCGGCCAAAAGCGTGCCCACAGAAAGCGCGAGCGCGAGTTTTTTCATGCTGTTTCCCCCTGGTGACGCGCGGTTGCGCCGAGCCTGGCGCGGTTTGCCCGGCGTTTCGCGGGGTGTAACTAACAGAATGGAGAGGCGCAGGGCAAATTGACTTGCCCCCGGGCGTGGACAAGTTCGCACGCGTCGCCCCGGAGCCAATCCGGCAAAGGCCGCCTGAAGGACAAGCTTCCTCGAATGTCGAGGCGCCGATCTGGTCGGCGCCTCGCATTTCGATGGCTCGCGGTTGGTCGCATGGAGGACCAGGCGCGGAGATCGCCCGCGCCCGAGAAACACCATTGGCAAAGGGGCGTCAGGCGGCTCTCAGTTCCCGGCGAGGATTGGTAGCGGTCGCCAGGATCGTATAACGCGTCGCGGCGCTGCTGCGACTCGCCTCCGTGTGTTTGCGCCAGACCTTTTCCGCGGCTTCATAGTTTTCGAAGGGGCCAAGCGCGCATGGCGTTCCGTTGATCTGCCTGAACTCAAGGCAATGATATTCGCCGCCGACCACCCAAAATTGCTGATTCATGACTTGCTCCTGTTGCGAGGCTGTCGAGATTGCGGGATTTGCGTTCGAGCGGCTTATTCGGCCGCCGCTTTGTGCGCCGGGTTGAATTGTTCGTCTTCGGTCGATCCCGCCATGGCGGTCGTCGAAGACTTGCCGCCGGAGATCGCCATGGCGACAGCGTCGAAATAGCCGGTGCCGACTTCGCGCTGGTGGCGCACAGCCGTAAAGCCCTTCGCCTGCGCCGCAAATTCGCGCTCCTGCATTTCGCAATACGCGCCCATGCCGCGCCTGGCGTAGCCCTTGGCAAGTTCGAACATCGACAGGTTCAACGCGTGGAAGCCGGCCAGAGTGACGAACTGGAAGCGATAACCCATCTCGGCGATCTTCTCCTGAAAGGTTTCGATCGTCGACGCGTCGAGTTTTGCGCGCCAGTTGAACGAGGGCGAGCAATTGTAGGCGAGCAGACGACCCGGATGCTGTTTACGCATCTCAGCGGCGAATTCGCGGGCTTCGCCGAGATCGGGTTCGGAGGTTTCCCACCACACAAGGTCGGAGTACGGCGCATAAGCCAGGCCGCGCGCGATGGCGTGTTCGACGGAATGATGGCTGCCCTGCTTCAGACGATGGAAACCCTCGCCGGTGCGGCTCGAACGATCGATGAACGCATGATCGCAATCGTCGATGTCGGAGGTGATCAGCGTCGCCGAATGCGCATCGGTGCGCGCCACGACAAGCGTGTCGACGCCGCAGACGTCGGCGGCCAGGCGCGCGGCGTTGAGCGTGCGGATGAAGGTCCGCGTCGGCACCAGCACCTTGCCGCCGAGATGGCCGCATTTCTTCTCCGAGGCGAGCTGATCCTCGAAGTGCACGCCCGCGGCGCCCGCCTCGATCATGCTCTTCATAAGCTCGAACGCGTTCAGCGGACCGCCAAATCCGGCCTCGGCGTCGGCGACGATCGGCGCGAACCAATGCGTGGAGCTATCGCCTTCCATGCGCGAAATCTGGTCGGAGCGCTGCAAGGCGTTGTTGATCCGTTTGACGACCTCGGGGACCGAGGACGAGGGATAAAGCGACTGGTCCGGGTACATCTGGCCGGCATTGTTCGCGTCGGCCGCGACCTGCCAGCCCGAAAGATAGATCGAATCAAGCCCGGCCTTGACCTGCTGCACAGCCTGGTTGCCGGTCATGGCGCCAAGCGAACGCACCAGCGGCTTGCTGGCAAGCAGTTCGCGCAGGCGCGCCGCCCCCAGACGGGCGAGCGTATGTTCAATCTGGACCGATCCAGAGAGGCGCCGCACATCGGCTGCGGTGTAATCGCGTTGGACGGCAGGTTGGTAGGAAGGGCGCATTTGAATTCACTCCGGTTTGTAAAGCGATCTCGCAAACCTGTCGCAATCGCAGGATTGACAAATGACAGATCGCCTCGAAAAAATATATAACTAATTGAATTTATGAATTAAATTTTTAATTTTTTGGACACGTTACAAATTTGATTTTGTAATTTGTAATTTTTTGAAAATTCCGCTACAAGCACGCCATGAAAGCAGTCCGGATCGGCGGCAAACTCAGACGGCTCCGTCAGGAGCGACGGTTCAATCAGGCGCAGATGGCGGCTGAACTTGGCATTTCACCGAGCTATCTCAATCTGATCGAATCCAATCATCGTCCGGTGACGGTCAATGTGCTGCTGCGCCTCGCCGAGCGCTTTCAGCTCGATCTGACCTCGCTCGGCGGCGACGACGACGCGCGGCTTGCAAGCGAACTGATGGAAGCGCTCTCGGATCCCCTTTTCGACGCGCAGGACGTCAGGGACAGCGACGTCAAGGAAGTCGTCGGCACGCTGCCCAGCATCGCGCGCGCGCTGCTCGCCGCCTATCAGGCTTACCGCCGAGTTGGACCAGCGGCGGACAACGCGGACTCTTTCGACGCCGAGACGGGTCCCGTGGGCCTGCCCTCGGAAGAGGTCACCGATTTTCTGCAACAGAAGCAGAACTACATTCCGGGCCTTGAATCCGCGGCGGAAAATTTATGGCGGGATCACAATCTGGGCCTGTTCGCGCTGCAACAGGATCTCGTGAAACTTCTGGCGGAACGCTTCGCCGTCGATGTTGAAATCGCGCCCGCGTCCTCGATGCCCGGCTTGCTGCGCCACTACAATCCGCTGACG
>JANYDZ010000647.1 GCA_025363375.1 Hyphomicrobiales bacterium | reverse complement strand
TCGGCGCTGGCGGAGACCAACCGCCCGCCTTTCGATCTCGTCGAAGCTGAATCGGAACTCGTCGCCGGTTTCATGGTTGAATATTCCTCGACCCCCTACATGATGTTCATGCTCGGCGAATACGTCGCCATCGTCACGATGTGCGCGATGACGACCATCCTGTTTCTGGGCGGCTGGCTCCCGCCCATTCCCTTCGCGCCCTTCACCTGGGTGCCGGGCGTCGTCTGGTTCATCCTGAAATCGACGCTGGTCTTCTTCATGTTCGCGATGGTGAAGGCTTTCGTGCCGCGGTATCGCTACGACCAGTTGATGCGGCTCGGCTGGAAAGTGTTTCTGCCGATCTCGCTCGCCATGGTCGCCGTCGTCGCCGGCGTGCTGCGCGTCATGGATATGAACGGATGGCGCGGATGAGCAACTCGCACCCCGCCATTTCGGGCGCGCTCGGCGGCCTCATCATCGGCGCCGCCGAATATGTCATCGCCATGGGCGTGATGCGCCGCGCCGTCGCGCGCGACGTCGAGGAGGGCGGCGACATGCCCGGCATGGATTTTGTCGCCGCGCGCTTCGTCAAAATCCGCCGCGCGCTCGCGGCCTTCTCTTTCATCTTTCTGCCCGCGCTTGGTTTTGCCCTCGGCGCGGCGCTCGGCGGCACGGAGTCCCCGCTATGAACCTCGATCAGGCGGCCAAAGCCCTGTTGCTGAAGGAATTCGTCGGCGCTTTCGCGCTGTCGATGCGCTATTTTTTCAAGCCGAAGGCGACCCTCAACTACCCGCACGAAAAAAACCCGATTTCGCCGCGCTTTCGCGGCGAGCACGCCTTGCGCCGCTATCCCAACGGCGAAGAGCGCTGCATCGCCTGCAAGCTTTGCGAGGCCATCTGCCCGGCGCAGGCCATCACGATCGAAGCGGGCCCGCGCCGCAACGACGGCACGCGCCGCACCACGCGCTACGACATCGACATGGTCAAATGCATCTACTGCGGCATGTGCCAGGAGGCCTGCCCGGTCGACGCCATTGTCGAGGGTCCCAATCAGGAATTCGCGGTCGAGACGCGCGAAGAGCTTTATTACGACAAGGACCGCCTGCTCGAGAACGGCGCGCGCTGGGAGCGCGAGATCGCCCGCAACCTCGTGGTGGACGCGCCGTACAGGTGAATGCGTTTGCCTCCCCGCAAGCGGGGAGGGGCGCAAGCCGGACAAAGGACAAGACGATGAGTATAGCCAGCGCCTTCTTCTACATCTTCGCAACGCTCATGCTGGTTTCGGCGCTCATGGTGATCGTGGCGCGCAATCCCGTGCATTCCGTGCTGTTTCTCATCCTTGCGTTTGTCAACGCCTCCGGATTGTTCGTGCTGCTCGGCGCCGAATTTCTCGCCATGATCCTGGTCGTCGTCTATGTCGGCGCCGTCGCTGTGCTGTTTCTTTTCGTCGTCATGATGCTCGACGTCGATTTTGCGGCGCTGAAGCAGGGCTTTATGGACAACGTGCCGATTGGCCTGGTGACCGGCGCCGTGGTCGCCGCCGAACTCGTGATCGTCGCCGCCGGCTGGACCGACGCGAGCGTGACCCCCATGCGCAATCATCCCATTGAAGCCATGTCCAACACCGAGGCGCTCGGCCTCGTGCTCTACACAAAGCATTTCTATCTGTTTCAGACCGCGGGCCTCGTGCTGCTCACCGCCATGATCGGCGCGATCGTGCTGACCCTGCGCCACAAGCCCGGCGTGAAGCGCCAATCCATCGAGGCGCAGAACGCGCGCACGCGCGAACAAGCGGTCGAACTCAAAAAGGCGCCCTCGCGGGCGGGGGTGTGAACATGGAAGCCGGCCTCTCCCATTACCTCGCGGTCGCCGCGGTCCTGTTCACCATCGGGATCGCCGGGATCGTTCTCAACCGCAAGAACATCATCGTCATATTGATGTCCGTGGAGCTCATCCTGCTGTCGGTCAACATCAACCTCGTCGCGTTCTCGACGCATCTGGGCGATCTCACCGGGCAGGTCTTCTCGCTGTTCATTCTCACCGTGGCGGCGGCGGAAGCCGCCATCGGTCTGGCCATTCTCGTCGCCTATTTCCGCAACCGCGGCTCCATCGCGGTCGACGATGTCAACATGATGAAGGGCTGAGCGGGAATGTATAGTTTCATCGTCTTCCTGCCGCTGATCGGCGCCCTTGTCGCGGGCCTGTTTGGCCGCGTGCTCACGGCGCGCCAATCCGAGGTCGTCGCCACCAGCCTTCTGTTTGTGTCCGCGATCCTCGCCTGGATCGGCTTTGTGCAGGTCGGCTTTGGTCAGATTCCCGTCAACACGCCTGTCATTGGCGTCTGGATGAACTCCGGCGCCCTGCGCGTCGAATGGGCCTTGCGCGTCGACACGCTCACCGTGGTCATGCTCGTTGTCGTCACGACGGTGTCGTCGCTCGTGCATCTCTATTCCATCGGCTACATGAACGAAGACCCGCACCGTCCGCGCTTCTTCGCCTATCTCTCGCTCTTCACTTTCGCCATGCTGATGCTGGTGACGGCGGACAATCTTGTGCA
>JANYDZ010000594.1 GCA_025363375.1 Hyphomicrobiales bacterium | reverse complement strand
TGACGGGCGCCAATATCGCGATCAACGGCGGCCAGCACATGAGTTGAGGGCGCGGCGCCTGTTACGCCCTGAACACAAACGGCGCTGGCTCCTCCATGTAAAGCATCTCGACGAGATGCGCGCGGTTGGCGAGCACCGCGCGCTGGTTGATCGAGCCTTTGTCGGTCATTTCGCTCTTGTCGATGGAGGGGCCGTCTTCCAGCAATATCGCGCGGGCGACGCGGTTGGAGCTGCCTGTGCCTTTCGCGGCGAATGACGTCAGCAGCGCCTGCAGCTCCTCGCGCAATCCTTTATGCGCCAGCAACTCCTTCGCGGACATTCCGGCGTCGCCGACGCGCCGGCGGCAGGCGTCGAGATCGGGGAAAATCAACGCGCCGATAAAATCCTGATCGATGCCCGCGATCACGACATCCTGCGCATAGGGCGCGCAATGATCGATGAAGGCCGCGCGCAGGGGGCCGACCGCCACCCAGGTGCCGGTGTTGAGCTTGAAATCCTCGGCGATGCGCCCGTCGAACACAAAGCCCCTGTCGACGTCGTTCTCATCGACAAAGCGCAGCGCGTCGCCCAGAATGTAGAAGCCCTCGTCGTCAAAGGCCTTCGCGGTGAGTTCGGGCTGGCGCCAATATCCCGGCGTAATGCTGGGGCCGCGCACGCGCGCTTCCCACTTTCCGGCGTTGGGGACGAGCTTCAATTCAAGGCCGCGCGCGGGCAGCCCCACGTTTCCCGCGCCAATCATCGTCTGGTTGGCGCCCAGCGCGAAGGGCGCCGTCTCGGTGGAGCCGAGCCCGGTCAACACAATGACGCGCTCGCCGGTTGTGCGCGCGCTGAGAGCGTCAAGCTCGTCCCAGGTGTGCTGCGCCATGCCGGCTCCGGCGTACCAGAGCATGTTCAGATTCCTGAAAAAACCACGGCATAATTCGCGGTCGTCGCGCAGGTAGGGAACCAGCGCGGCATAACCTTTCGGCACGTTGAAATACCACGTGGGCGAAATATCGCGCAGATTGCGGACGGTCGCCTCCATGCCGCCGGGCGTCGGGCGCCCGTCGTCGATGTAGTAGGTGCCGCCGTTGTAGAGGAACAGATTGAAATCGTGATTGCCGCCGGCGGTATGATTCCAGGGCGACCAGTCGAGGGTTACGGGCGGCGTCTCCTTCATGAAGGCGAAATGCGAGCTCGCCATCTCCGCGTTGGCGCACAGCATGCGCTGCGTGTTGACGACGGCCTTCGGCATGCCGGTCGAGCCGGACGTGAACAGGAATTTCGCGATTGTGTCCGGGCCGACCGCCGCATGGGCGGCGTCAACGCGCGGCGATTCAGGCGCGTCCGCAAGTTCGGCATAGCTTGTCGCAGGACGGAACGACGGCGGGTTCCTGCCGACGACAAGTTCGACGTCGGCGGGAACGGCGTTGGCTATGGCTTTGGCGAAGACGGCGCCATCGGCGGCGAAAATCAGTCCCGGCGTAATGAGTTCGATGATGTATTTGAGCTTGCCGTGATCCGACGAGATCAGCGAATAGGCCGGCGAAATCGGCGCGTAGGCGATGCCCGCGTAAAGCGCGCCCATGCCGAGCATGGCGTGATCGAGATCGTTGCCCGAAAGAATCATCAGCGGGCGCTCCGCGGACAGCCCGCGCGCGGTCAACGCCGAGGCGATGCGCCGCGCGTTGGTCAGCGCTTGCCCATAGGTTATGCGGCGCCATTCGCCGTTCTCGCGCCCGGCGAGCCAGACGCGATCGGGCGCAACGCGGGCCCAATGCTCAAGGCGTTGCGTAAGCTTGTCGGGCCATGGGCCGAGGGGATGAACATTGCGCACGAGCAACGCGCCATCGCCGCGCCTTTCCAGAGTCGCCCGGCAATCGCCCATGGCGAATGGACGGATGGGGGCGTTTTCCACCTGGGCCGTCGTGACCATCGATATCCCCCGCCCGATGCAAGAGCTGTTGCGCCGTCGCGCGGTCCCATGCGATTGCATGAGACCGATTTATAAGGCAACAATCTATTTGTCTGCGCGGCGGATTCCAAGCCGCGTTCGGCGAGGAGATGTGGATGACGCCTGCGATCGGGCGATCCCGCGTTTCCCGGCAGAGTCATGTCGCCTCGCGGCGGCCGCAACAATCAATGGAACCGCCGCCATGTGGGACATCGAGCAACTCGTCGCCATCGACATGCACACCCATGCGACGACGCCGCCGGAATTCGCCGACCCCGACGAGATCAAGGAAATCGAGGCCATGCGGGCCTATTTCGGCATCAAGGGCACGCCGATGACGACCCGCGAAATGGCGGCCTATTATCGCGAGCGCAAGATAGGCCTCGTGGTCTTCACCGTGGACAGCGAAAGCCGCAGCGGGTTCAAGCGCTACCCCAACGAAGAAGTGGCGAAAATCGCCGCCGAAAACAGCGACATCATGATCCCCTTCGCTTCGATCGATCCGGCCAAAGGCGCCGCCGGCGTGAAAGAGGCGCGGCGGCTGATGCGCGATTTCGGCGTCAGGGGATTCAAGTTCCACCCCTCCGTGCAGGCGTTCTTTCCGAACGACCGCATGGCCTATCCCCTTTATGAAGCCATCGCCCAGGAGGGCGCCGTCGCGATCTTCCACAGCGGCCAGACCGGCATCGGCTCAGGCATGCCCGGCGGCGGCGGCATCAGGCTGAAATATTCCGATCCCATGCATGTCGACGATGTCGCGGTGGATTTCCCGACGATGCCGATTGTGCTGGCCCATCCCTCCTTCCCCTGGCAGGAGGAGGCGCTCGCCATCGCGCAGCACAAGCCCAACGTCTACATCGACCTGTCCGGCTGGTCGCCCAAATATTTCCCGCTGATTCTTGTCCACTACGCCAACTCCCTGCTCAAACACAAAGTTTTGTTTGGCTCGGATTATCCAGCTTTGACGCCCGACCGCTGGCTGGCGGAGTTCGAAAAGCTCAACCTTCGCCCCGACGTCAGGCCGCTCATTTTAAAGGAAAACGCCGCCAAATTGCTTGGGTTCAAGTAACGGCGGCGGCGGAGATGTTGGAGCGGGCGAAGGGAATCGAACCCTCGTATGAAGCTTGGGAAGCTTCCGTTCTACCATTGAACTACGCCCGCAAGCCAATAAAGTCAGCTACTTAGCTGCGCGTGTTAAAAAAAATGGTCTCATCAGTCTCAGAAGTCGGGTTTGCTTTCGGAACCCGAGCAAACATAGCGGTTTTTGGTGGCGAGGCAAGGAGGTTACACAGGCTTGTCGGTAGCTCGTGAATCGATGCCGTGCCCATCGCGCCTCCTTGGTCGGGCGCTTGCGGAACACGACACTTCACGAGCTACCGACATGATGCTGCAGCCGCGTTGGCCCCGGCGTGAGGGCTCGTGTAGGCTTGGTTCAATCAGTCGCAACCGTCAGGGAAAGCCGTCATGACGCTCATTCTTTCCAACGCCGACGTTGAAAAACTCCTGAACATGCCCGATTGCCTTGCGGCGCTGGAGGACGCTTATAT
>JANYDZ010000572.1 GCA_025363375.1 Hyphomicrobiales bacterium | reverse complement strand
TCACGTTGATTACGTGGTCTCTGGCGAAACGCGTTTTCGCCGCGATTGCGGGCAATGCGCCGTCGCCGACCCTGCTCGTTCAATACATTGGCGATGTGCGCGTTTATGAGAGTCGCGCCGTCCCCGGACAAACCGTCCTTTCCGATCCGGCATGTCCGGTGCGGGTTGCCATCCGGCGCCGCATGGTGACGGAAATGGTGGCGATGGCGCAACGCGGTTTTGACGGCTGGTATGTGGTTGCGCACAGCCTTGGCACGGTGCTCGCCTACAACGGCCTGACGGAAATCGGCCATGCCTTGCCGAACTATCTTCCCGAAGCGCAATGGCGGGCCTTGCCCGACGCGTGGAAATTTCCCAACACGGCGACGACATTCACGAAATTACGCACGAATATCGCCGCCATGGCGCCCGCGCGGCCAAGGTGGCTGTCGAACGCGGACGTGATCAATCGCGGCCTGCTGTTCGAGAAGCTGGACGGCGTGCTGACCTATGGCAGTCCTTTGGCGAAATTCGCCGCGCTCTGGCCTCGGGTTGTGACGACAGGCGCCGATTTTGTGGACGCAGCCGACAAGCCGCAGCGTCCCTTTCCCGCGCATTGCCGCTGGATCAATCTTGCGGCGCCGCAGGACCCGGTCGCGGGAATGCTGGAGCTTTACGCGCAGGAGCCGCTCAGGCCGTTGCTGCCGCCGCTCACCACGATATCGACGCCCTTCAACGCCTGGTTCGGGCTTGCGCATCTGCAATATTTCAGCGGTTTCGAGCGGTATCGGGAGTCGCGCGCGCGCGATGTGAAAATGTCGATCGTTCGCTGGCTGAACGCGGCCAATCCCGTCGCCCCGCCGCCGCCGCCAGGGATTGTCGATGTTCCGCCGCCGCGCTTCGCGATTGTCATGGCGTCGATCGGATATATCGCCATCGTTTGCCTGATCTGTTTGACCGCGACAGCCGTCGTCACCGCGGCGGGCGGTTATGGACTGGCGCTGTTGGGCGCGCAAAAGGCCGTGGGCTTTGCGACGGTTTGCGAATTCAAGGACGCCCTGCTCAAAGCGCTCCCATCGGTTTTCACCGCCGTTCTCTCGCTGATTGTCCTGTGCGGTTTGTTGCGCTGGATGACGGAAAGCAAACTGAACTGGCGGCTGGCGGCCAAAGACGCCGACAAAAGCCCGTCGACGCGCGATATGTTGAAGTGGCAATTTCTCGCCAGCCTGTGCGCATTCAGCTTGACGCTGACAGGTCTCGCGTGGGCCGCAATTCGCGACGGAATCCCGCCCAGCGGATTGCCCGATGGATGGAGCCCATGGCTGGCAATCGCAATCCTGCTCTGGACGATCGGACTGGCGATCGCCATGCTGGCGTTTCAGCACGCGCGGAAAATCTCCGTGGCGCTGGCCGGTTTGCTGCTGACCGTCGCCGCGATCTCGCCGTTCAGCGCGTTTGTTTCCCCCTTCTGGCTGTGGGTCTGGACCTATTTCACGACATTCAGTCCCGCCAGCTTGTTGCATATCCCGTGGCTGTTCACCGCCTTGCTTGGCGGCGGGCTGGCGATTGTTTCGCAGGCCGCCATCAACGCCAGGTTCCGTTAGGGGGGCGCGGCGTCACGCGCTCTCCGCCGCCGCGTGCCGACCGGCGATGAACCCCTGACAGGTGCAGCGCGGCAGCCCGTGCATGCTGAAGCCGCCGGCGGATTCGCCGCCGGCGTAAAGCCCCGGAATGACGGCGCCCTTCATGTCCACCACCTGACAGCGCGCGTTGATGCGCAGCCCCGCGCGCGTGTCGTGCAGCACCGGCGTGCACCAGGCGGCGTAGAAAGGCGGCTTGGCGATCGTGTAGAGCGGCCGCGGCTTGCCGAAATCATAGTCGCGGCCCTGAGCGACAAAGCCATTATAGGAGCCGACGGTCTCGGCCAGATTCCGCGCGGGCATCGGAACGCGTTGGTACTTCATTTTGATTTTCGCCGCGAGTTCCTCGACCGTGTCGGCGCTGAAAAAGAACCCGCCTTCGATATCGACATTCGGCGGTTTCACATCCCATTTCTCGCGCGCCACCGCTTCCGAATCGAAGATCGCCCAGATGGGTCCGCCGCCATTCCGTCCGTCGCCAACGCCTTGCATGGCGGCGTTGAGCCAATTGTTCGGATCCCAGCGAAGATTTTTCGCGTTGAGATAGGAATTCTGCACATAGGGGTCGATTCCTTTGTAGGCGTTGGATGTGTATTGCCGCCCGGTCTCGTCATAGAAACGCTTGCCGAGCATGTTGACGGTGATGACGTTTTGCCAGTCGCCGACGCGCAGGCCTTCGGCGCGCGCTTTTGCGAACAGCGGACTGCCCGGCTGCCAGCGGAGATTGACATAACCATACTGGCAGCCGACGCGGCCCGGCTTGGTGATGCCGGAACCATGTTCCGCCGTCTGATTGTACGTGCCCCACAGCGACGCGCCGACATCCATGGCGGCGATTTCGCCGCTGGCGTCCTGATCCGAATGCGGCATGCCCGCGATCCCGCAATATTCCTCCGTCAAGCGCGGATCGAACATGCGGCGGAAATCGACGTTGCCCGTCGAGCCGCCGGTCGCGACGACGACCGCCTTGCGCGCGCGGATGTTGAGCCGCGTTCCGTTGTTGTCCACGGCGACGCCGACGACGCGGCCGGTCCTTCCGCCTTCGCGATGGAGCGAAAGCATTCTGTGTTCGAGCAGAAATTCGACGCCTATTTTTTTCGCCGCTTCGTGCAGCGGTTGCGTCAGCCCGTTGCCGGTTGACATGGTCAGGCGCTGCGCGGGCGTCGCCGGCGCGCCAGTCTGGATCAGCGGCCAGTCCACGGGCGCAACGTGCATGGTGCGCATCACGCTGTTGCCTACGGAACTTCCGCCCTGACGATCCGGCGGCTTGTCGACGTAGACCACGCCGTGCGCCTTCAGAAACTCGAAAGTCGGCGCGGCGTTGTCGGCGTAGGCGCGGATGATTTCACGGTCGTTGTAGCGGTAATCCGCCGAGCCTGTGGGCTGCACCACGGACCAGTCGGTCAGGTCCCTGAACAGAAGATCGGCGGAATCCTCGACGCCGTATTTCTTCTGCGCGCTGTTGCCGCCGCCAAGCGGCATGTTGCCGCCGCTGACGCGCGCGTGGCCGCCGACATGCGGTTGCGCCTCCAGCACAATGACGGAGGCGCCCGCCTCGCGCGCGACGATGCTGGCGGGAAGGCCGGTCGCGCCGGAGCCGATGACGACAACATCGACTTCCTTGTTCCACTGGATGGCGGGGGTTTGCGCCTGCGCGGCTTCCGCCGCGAGCATCGCGCCCGCTGCGGCAACGCCGCCGCCAGCCAATAATTTACGCCTGTTGAGCGTCATGAGATCCTCCCTTGCTTTATACGCTCATTCTGGGCGGGAGGTCGGGCATTTGCAAGCCGCGTTGGGACAGCCGCGTTGGGCCGGCGCCGGCGGGCGCGGTTGAATGCCGCTCCTCAACGAAACAGGTCAGCGATCATCTTCTCCGATGACGGCGTCATTTTCATCAGCGTTTCGGGATCGACGAAATTCTCTTTCGACGTTGCGACGGCCTCGATGATCGGCGCGAGGCCAGGCATGGTCGGCACATCCTCGCGCACGGGGAAATATTCAGCGTCGGCGAGAATTTTCTGTCCTTCCTTGCCGAGGAAGAAATCCGTCAGCAGCATGGCCGCGTTCGGGTGACGCAATCCCTTGGGAAAGGCCATCGCCGCGACGGTCGTGGCGATGGGATCGAGCATGGCTGAATTCACCGCTGCGCCTTTGGCGCGGCTGATGATGGGGTGATGCGCGAAAATGTTCAGCGCGATTCCAATTTCCCCCGCCATCACGCGATCGACCAGCATGCGCCCGCTGCCGGCGGTCATGTTGACGATGCGCTGCGCCGCCAGCCGCTTGAAATAGCCGAGCGCCCTGTCCTCGCCCCAGGCCAGCCGCAAATTGGTGAGGAACAACGGGCCGCCGCTCGACGTATTCGCGTGCCAGTAAAGCTGGCCCTTCCAGCGGGGATCCAGCAGATCCTCGTAGCTCCGGGGAATGGCGGCGTCCGGCGTCGATTTCGTGTTGTAAGCCGCGCTGTAAAAGCTGCGGCGCGTGGGCGCCCACATTCTGTTCCTGTCGAGATAGCGCGCGGGCAACTCGGCCAGCACAGGCGACGTCCAGGATTGCGTGAAGCCGGCTTGCACCACGGCCTCGCCGACGCCGGTGCCCTCCACGAGATCCGCAACGACGTTGTCCGCGCGCGATTCCGCGCTCAGCCTGGTGAAGATGTTGGCGGATTCCGCCCGCCAGAAATTCAGCTTCACAAAGGGGTATTTCTTCATGAAGGCCTCGGCGAGCGGGCGCATCATCTGGTTGACGGTGAGCGAGGAATAGATTGTCACGTGCCCTTCCCTACGCGCGCCTTCCAGCAACACGGCCTCGCGGTCGGCGCCTTTATAATTGAGAATTTCCTCCGTCGTCAGCGCGCGGGCCGGCGCCGTAGCGGCCAGGACCAGGGCGGTTGCGGCGGCGGAGCGGACAATGGCGCGCATGGAGGCGTCTCCGGACATTCGATTGAACCGCGTCGGCATTGGCAAGCGGCGCGTAGGCGGCTATTCGTAGCAGCGGTTGTCGCGCCCGCCAATCGCCGGCAACCGAGACACAGGAAACGCCGCATGGATGACGCATCTCCCGCCGCCCGCTACGGCGTCGATCCCTATCTCGACTGGGTCGCCAAGGAGGGCCTGCCCGTTGTTGACGGCTGTTACGCCGTCGATCTCTTCGAGGTGAAGACCGGCGACTGGCCGCGCCTCGGCGCCAAGGGCGCGGCGATCCATCTCGAGGGACGCGGCGATTTCTGCAACATGTTTTTGCACGAACTGGCGCCGGGACAGGCGACGGCGCCGATCCATCATCTCTACGAGGATCTCTATTACGTGCTCGAAGGCGCGGGCTCGACGCAGATCGAATTCGCCGACGGCGCGCGGCGCAGTTTCGAATGGGGACCGAAGGCCATGTTCGCGATACCCATCAACGCGAAACATCGCCACTTCAATTCAAGCGGGCGCGAGCGCGCGCTTTTTGCGTCGACGACGAACCTGCCGTTGCTGATGAACGTGTTTCACAGCGAAGACTTCATCTTCAACACCAGGTTCGATTTCACCGAGCGCAACGGCAAGGAAAGCCATTTTACGGGCGAAGGCGATTTCGTGCCTATCAAGGCCGGCAACCACCTGTGGGAAACCAATTTCGTGCCTGACATGGCGAACATCGAATTGCACGCCTACGCCGACCGCGGCGGCGGCTCGAGCAACATCAAGTTCGTGCTCGCCGACGGCGTGTTGTCCGCGCATATGTCCGAAATGCCCGTTGGCACCTACAAGAAAGGCCATCGTCACGGCGCCGGCACGCATGTGATCTGCGTCACCGGCCACGGCTATTCGCTGACATGGTACGAGGGGCGGGAGGATAATTTCGAGCGCGTCGAGTGGAAACACGGCGTCGTGTTTCCACCCTGCCTCAACCAGTTCCACCAGCATTTCAACACCAGCCACGATCCCGCGCGTTATCTCGCGACGGGCCTCGGCAACGTGCGCTATCCCTTCACCACGATGAAGCGCCGCACCATGATCGGCGAGAAGGGCGACAAGCGGCAACGCTCCTCGCTCAGCGTGAAAGAGGGCGGCAACCAGGTGGAATACGAGGAACAGAACAAGCGCATTCACGCGCTGTGGCTGGAAGAAATGAAGAAGGCGGGGATCACGCCGGGGATGGAGAAGTATTTCACGGGTTAGGGAGCCTGCTGCTCCTTCTCCCGCGAGCGGGAGAAGGAGCTTTCCCACGTCACGCGATCTGATGCCGCTGCGTCAACAGATGAAACGCGGTCGATACGCTCGTCATCAGCGCGATCCACACCACGCCCATGGCGGCGAGTTCCGTCACCTGGCCGTTCTGCCAGAGATCGAACAAGGTCACCGCCATCACTTCCG
>JANYDZ010000551.1 GCA_025363375.1 Hyphomicrobiales bacterium | reverse complement strand
ACGCCACAAGCGCGCCCGCCGGGTCGAACCGCAACGCTTCGAAAGGATGCCCCGCATATTCGATGAGATAGCGCGCCAGTTGCACGCGGCGCCAGCGCGGCCGCGGCGGCGCCGGCGCGTGATCCATCAGGCAGCCGCGCTCCGGGTAGAAGCAAAACAGATGTGAATGCCCGCCTACCGCGAAAAGATCGCGGCAGATCGCCAACACGTCGCGGTCGCTTTCGCCGAGCCCGACGATGAGATGCATGCCTATGCGATCGGGCCCGAATATGTCCCGGGCATGTTCAAAAACGCGCCAGTATTTCCGCCAGCTGTGGGGGGACGCCACGCCCTTGCCGCGCGTCGCGTCGAACAGCTCCGGCGTGCAGGCGTCGAGGGCGACGGTAAAAATATCGGCGCCGAGATCGTGGAGATCCCGCACGTCCGCGCGGCTCATGGTCGTCGGATTCGACAGGATGGACACCGGAATTTTTTCGCGCGGAATGCGCGACGTCCATTGCTCCAGCACGACTTTCGCGTCGAGATCGGAGTTCGGATGAGTGATCATCGAAATGCACATGCGCTGAAACGGCGTGGGACGCGCCGCGTCGGCGGCGCGGTCGACGATTTCCGCCAAGGGGGCGGCGGGCCAATCGACGCGAATGAAATTGCGGTCGGCGTAATTCTCATTGGCTTCCCTGTGCCGCGCGAGGCCGCAATAGGCGCAATTGGCGCGGCATCCCTCGGGATATGTCAGCAGCAGATTGAGGCAACGCGTGCATCCACAGCGATAGATTTTGCCCGGTATAATGCCCAGCGTAATGGCGGCCGCGGTTGATAGCTGCACATAATCAGGCGAGCGCATGGACGGAGTTTTGCGGCGATGCGGGCGATAAACGCCCGCGGGAGCAATCGCGTCCTGCTTGACCGGAGCGCCGTTGCGCTTTTCCACCGGGACCTGCGCGGGCGCGCGCGGCGTAAGCGTCGACGTTGGCTTTTCGGACAGGCAGCCCATGTTACGCGCCTCCCTTGCAGGCGCGTCCGCCGCAGCAGTTTTGCGCGCGATCGGTCGCGCGGCCCAGCCTCCGCGCGAGAGCCGCAATCCCATCCGAGGGATAGGCGATGCCGTCAAACCCGGCGAGCGCGGCGTAACAGTCGAGTTGTTGTCGCGCCGCGCCGTGCGGGCGGGCGCAGCCGAGGATGAGCCGGCGGTCGAAAAGCCTTTCACGCGCCGTTCCAAAGAAATGTCCGGCCTCGTGAACATCGACAGGTTTGAAGCGGCTCCTGTCGGCAAAGGCCGGCATGACGACGACGATGATCGCGGCTTCCGTCTTGTGGCGCGCGATCATGTCGAGCGCCGCGTCTTCTCCCCGCAGCGCGCCAAAATGCAGTCCAACGACGATATGCGGAACGACCTTCATGTCCGTCGCCGCGAGATGCGCGAGCGAGGCTTCGAAATCGGCGACCGTACGGTCGAGATTGTAGACTTCGCTGATCGTCTCCCGCGCGCCGATGATGTCGAGCATGGCGACATCGACGCCCGCAAGCGCGAGAGCCTCGGCGCGCGCCGGCGTCACGAGGCCGGTATGCGCGAGAATTTCAATTTCGGGATAATTGTCCTTCAGACGCCGAATGACCGGCAAATAACGATCGAAGGCGACTTCGTTGCGCCGGTTGGAACCGCCGGACAACAGAAATCCGCGCATGCCCTGCCCCTCGATCATGCGGCGCGCGAGGCGCTCGAACGCCAGCGGCTCGCCCGTGGAAATCATGGGTTTGAGAATTTCCGCGCGGCAATGCGCGCAGTTCAGGGCACAGGCGCCTCCCGTGATGGAGAAGGCGGGAAAAACAGCCGAGCGTCGACACGCGCCAAGCTCGTCGTTTTCGAAATCGCGAAAGCTCGGCGTCGACGCGCGGAACGGCCGATGACGAAAAGCGGCGCCTATTTCATGCAATTTTCGCGCAAGCGCGCGCTCAATTCCAACGTCGTCGCAAATGTCGTCGAGCGCCAAAGCGCCGGCGACATGAATCGACGCTTGATCGTTCATGGCGTCACGCCTCTTCGACGATCATGCGCCGCCCCCAGACATCGAAGAAATGCCCTTCGTTGATGGCGAGGCGGTCTTCCTTCACCCTGGCTTCCTGATCGTGCAGCAGCAGGCGCGCCGTGGGGTTGTCGAGCGGTCCATTGGCGCGAAAATCGCGCTTGGCGAAGAATACGGCCGCGTCCCACGTCATGCCGCTGCCGGCGAGGAGCATCGTGATTGTACCCCAATCGAGTTCGTCGCCGATTACATGCATGTAGGTCGAGCACAGGGGATCGACGTCCTTCTTCTTGATTTTCACCAGAATGACGAAAGCCGTGAAGCCGCGCGGATCACCGGCTTCGTATTCCGCTCTCGCCCAGCGGTCGAAATCCGTGAGCGGCGGTTCAGAAATCAACACGCGGTGTCTCCTGCGCGTAGACGTCGCAGAGGCTGAAGAACTCCCGTCCGGCGCGCTCTTTGTACCAGGCCTCGAAAGCCTCGATTTCCCGCATCACGGCGCCGTCGCCGCTTGCACTTTCCGCGTCCATCGCGGCGCCGATCGCGTCGGTCACCGCGTGAAAACGGTCAATTACAATTTTGTGGCCCTCATTGGCGGAAGCGAGCCCGGTTTCATTCCGCAAAATGCGCGCGACCTGATCGTGAACCTTGCCGTCGTCGGCGACATTCTCGATGGCGGCCGAGACTTTGTTCAGCAGATCGAGGCGGCGATGCGCGAGCACGCGCGCGCGCTCAAGCTCCGCGAGGCGTTTGAAGTAATTGTCGCGGTATTCGCGCTCGTCGCGTTCGCTTTGTTTCGCGGCGCGCTGGAGATGGGCGAGAAATGGTTCAGTCGCGGCCCGCATGTTTGACCTCCAGGCCAGATGTTGGCGGAAGAGAATGGGAGTCGAACCCACCTGAGACCGTCTCACGGCCCCAACCGGATTTGAAGTCCGGCCGCTCCACCGGGAGCGATTCTCCTCCTTGTTGCTTGTCCGCTTCGCCGCGTTCGAAGAGATCGAGGCGATGAGGGTTCATTCGGCGGTTGTCGCCGCGGCGTATGGCGACGCCGTGGCGGTCAAAGAATTCGAGTATCTGGATCGCAACCTTGCGTCCAACGATTTGTCCATCAGCCTCAAGCAAATCGCGGAAAGGTCCCACGACGAACCAGCCCCCGCTCTCCGCCTCGACCCGCCGGGCGATGCGCGCGGTTTCGGCGATTGTCGCGCGTGGGAAATAATGGTCCGGCGCGATTTCGTAGAGATCGCCGCGCCGGGCGACGCGCTTGAACAACTTGCGCAGCTTTTCCTCGTTTTCGCCCGTGGCCCTGGCGATGTCGCGCACGCGCGGCGGACGAAACCGCGCCGCCCCCAAAAGCCGCGGCGCGATTTCGCTCCAGAGATTTTCATCCGCCGGGGAAAGCTCGAGGCGATGGCTCGTCAGGCGCGCCCAGTTGCCGTCAACGACGATCGGGCCCTTGCCGCCGAACAGGCGCAACACCTCGCGAAACAGCGGCGCGGGCATCGCGGGAGCCGTTTGCATCCGCAAAGCTTCAAGACCGGAGCCCGGACGATCCGGATTGGCGCGGTGGAACGCGGCCAGCTTCTCGGCCAGGATGTTTTGCAGCGCCGCAAGACACGAATCGGCGAGCCCGTATCGCCTTCCGCCGGCCCGAAGTTCGACGCAATCCGTCGCGGCGCGCCAGCTTTCAATTTCGTCTTCGAGCCCGCCGCGGTCCCGCGCGAAAATCTCAAGATCCACATATCCGGGCGGGCCCGCGAGGCAGCCGGCCAGCGCTTCGCGGGGATCGTCGCGCGCCAGGGCGTCGAGCAGCGCATGCCGTTCGGGCGTCCGGCGCTTGCGTTCCGGCGCGCGCAGGTCGATGAAGCGCCCGCCGCCGATGGTGCGGCTCGCGGAGACATCGCGCAGCACGAAACGATCGCGCGCGCGCGCCGCGATGGGTTGATCCAGGACCAGTTGCACGCGCGCGCTTTCCCCGGGGCCTGTGGCGTCATCCAGAAGCACAATGCGCGCGCCGACTTCGGCGGTGGCGTGATGCAGGCGCGCCGGCATCCATTGCGTCAGGCCCTTTTTCAGGCCGGGCGAAATCGACAATTCGGCGTCGATGCGGCGCGTCGGCGCGTGGCTCGCCGGAGTCAGCGCCATGTCGCCGCGCGCGATGGCGTCTTTGGCTATGTCGGGGCCGATGAGATTGAGCGCGCAGCGCTCGCCCGCGCGGCCAACGCCGGCCTTGCGGTTTTGCGCGTGGACGGAGCGCACGCGCGCGGCGAGGCCCGAGGGCGAAAGCACGATTTCATCGCCAACGCGCGCCGTTCCATCGAGCGTCATGCCGGTGACGACGACCCCGGCGCCTTGCAGGATAAAAACGCGGTCAACAGCGAGGCGGAAGGCGCCGCTCTGGGCGCGCGCCGCATGTCCGCGCGCGGCGTCGCGCAAAGCTTCTTCCAGCGCGCCTATGCCCGCGCGCGTGACGCTCGACACCGGAAAAACCGGGCTGTCCGCCAGCGGCGTCGGCGCCAGCAGCGTGGCGATCTCGTTTGCGACTTCGGCGACGCGCGCGGGATCGACCGCGTCGATCTTCGTCAACGCGACGACGGCGCGGGAAAGCCCCAGCAACTCGATGATTTCAAGATGCTCGCGCGTTTGCGGCATGACGCCGTCGTCCGCCGCGACGACAAGCAGCACGAGATCGACGCCTTGCGCGCCCGCCAGCATGGTGTGGACGAACCGCTCATGCCCGGGAACGTCGACAAAGCCGATCACGGAGCCGTCGTCTTGCGGCCAATAGGCGAAGCCGAGATCGATGGTAATGCCGCGTTCCTTCTCTTCCTTCAGGCGATCGGCGTCGACGCCGGTGACCGCCTTCACCAGCGAAGTCTTGCCGTGATCGATATGTCCGGCGGCGCCGATGATCACGCGGGCTTCTCCCGCGCCTGTTCGATCCTGGCGGCGGCGGCCTCCGCCTTTTCGAAAAAACCGGGCGGCAAAGAAGCTTTTACGGCGTTGAAAAAAGTTTGCGCCAGCGCCGAGCCGCCGTTCTTCGCCATGATGAGCAACGTCATGGCGAGCATGGGGTCGCGCTCGACGCCTTGTCCAAGATGGTTCGCCGCGCCCAGCATCGCCATCGCGTCGGCGTCGCCGGCCTCGACGCCTTTCGCCCACCATCTCGCGGCCGCTTCGGCGTCGCGTTCAACACCTAATGCGTCGTGATAAATCATGCCCACGCGCGTCATGGCGCTGGCGACGCCGCGCGCGGCGGCCGCTTCGGCCCAGCGTCTGGCTTCGCGGGCGTCGACGGCGACGACTTCACCCTCAAGCAACATCCACGACAGCATGTCCTGCGCCTCGGCGTCGCCGGCCTCCGCCGCCCGGCGATACCAAGCGTGCGCGGCGTCGTAATCCTGCGCGACGCCGTGGCCCTGGAAGAAACTCGCCGCGAGATTGCGTTGCCCCGCCGGGTCGCCGGCTTCGGCGGCGACCGTGAACCAGCGCGCGGCGAGTTCGAGATCGCGCCCGACTCCAAGGCCGCTCAAGAAACACACACCGACATTGCCGGCGGCGCGCGCGACGCCCTGATGCGCCAGCGGCCCCCAGATGGCGAGCGCGGCTTCGTTCTCGCCGCGCGCCGCGAGCGTCCTGGCCTCGGCGAGTTGATCTTCCAAGGAGGCGGGCTTTTCGGCTTTGCCAAAGAGCGCGGCGAGCATGGTCAGGCCTCCGCAAGTTGCGCGAGCGCGGCGACAAAGTCGGCTTCGTCGTCGAGACAACGCAGATCGAGAAGCAAGGCGTCTTCGTGAACGCGTCCGATCAAGGGCACGGGCAGGGCGCGCAGTTTGCGCGAGAGTTCATCCAGCGCGCGTCCCTTGCGTTTGCTCGACGGCGCCGCGAACAGCGCGGCGCTTGGCAATGTTTCGAGCGGCAGCGCGCCCGAACCAATCTGGCTGGCGCATTCGCGCGCGCCGCATCGCCAGCCTTCGCCAAGCGCGGCGGACCATCGCGGCAGCAGGCGCGCGGCCTGTGCGGAAATCTCCGCGCGTGTGCGGGCGAAATAGCGCAGCGTCGGCAGGCGCGCGGCGAGAGAATCGGGATCGCGGTAGAGTTTCAGAGTGGCCTCGAGCGCCGCGAGACGGAGCTTGTCGAGGCGCAACGCGCGCTTCAGATGGTTCTTCGCGCAGGCGCGCACAAGCTCCTTGCGTCCGACAATGAAGCCGCATTGCGGCCCACCGAGCAGTTTGTCGCCGGAAAAGGTGACGAGGTCGGCGCCGTCCTTGAGCGCGTCCTGCACCGTGCGTTCGCGCTTCATCCCGTAACGCGCGAGATCAATCAGCGTGCCCGAGCCAAGATCGTCGACGAAGGGAATGTTGGCGCCTTTCGCAATCGCGGCGAGCGCGGAGGGCGCCGCTTCGGCGGTGAACCCTTGAATCGAATAATTGGACGCGTGCGCTTTCAGAATGAGCCCGCTATTCGGTCCCAGCGCCTCCTCGAAATCGCGCGGATGCGTGCGGTTCGTCGTGCCGACTTCGCGCAGCTTCGCGCCGGCGCGCCGCATGATGTCGGGCAGGCGGAACGCGCCGCCGATTTCGATAAGCTCTCCGCGCGACGCAATGGTTTCCTTGCCGCGTGAAAAAGTGTTGAGCACGAGCAACACGGCGGAGGCGTTGTTGTTGACGAGGCAGGCGTCTTCCGCGCCCGTGAGTTCGCGCGCAAGCCCGCGCACGTGATCGTCGCGCTCGCCGCGGGCGGCGCCATCGAGATTGAATTCGAGGGTTGTGGGATGCCGCATGGCTTCGATGACGGCGGCGATGGCCTCTTCCGGCAACACCGCGCGGCCGAGATTGGTGTGCAGCACCGTGCCCGTGAGGTTGAAAACGCGGCGTTGCGAAGGCGCGTCGCGCGCTTCGAGGTCGCGCAACGCGGCTGCGGCGACAGTGGCAATTTCGGGCGGCGCGCCGCCATCGGCGGCTGTCGCGCGCAACTTTGCGAGTTGCGCGCGCGCCGCGCCGGTCGCCGCGCTTTGTCCAAAGCGCGCGACAGCGAGCCTGCCGGCGTCGGCGCTCAGTACGCGGTCAACAGAGGGGATTTGCGCTCTCGGCGAAGTCCGCGGCGGTTTTGCAATCGCGTCCATGGCTGCTCTTCACGCCCAAAAATCAAAAGCCCGCGAGAAACACGTTGAAGCCCGAACGGCCATACCCCTTGTCGCGCACCATCAGATCGAGGCCCGCGCTTGCGACATCGTCGGCGATGGGATCGAGCTCGGGATCCTTCATCGCGTGGAAAATCTTGAGGTAGGTTTTACACTCGTCGCAACATTCGGCCTTGATCGTGTCCGCCGCGCCTTCGACGTGCAGATAATGCAGGCCCTTCGTCGTTGAGCACGCGACGCATTTCACCCGCACCACATGCCATTTCGTCGAGCATGTGGCGCAGCAACAAAAGCGCGAGGCTTGTGATCGGCTCCAGTTGACGACGCTGGAAGTCGCGGGCGGCCCGCCGCACGCGGGGCAAGCGCCGTCGCCGACGGGCTTGAGCTTCTCCACCGGCAACAGCGCCGCCAGCCGCGCGAAATGCACCTGCATTGCGGCGGCCACAAAAACATGTTCGGCGATTTCTTCGACGGGAAGCGAATCCGCCAGCACATTGGCGATCATGGCGCGGCGCTCGGTTTCGTCGCAGGCGATCACGCCGTCGCGCGCGGCGGCGGCGCTGTCGGGCATCGCGACGTCGGCGGTCTCGTCCAGAAAACGCTCGAGCGTATTCAACGCGACATCGTCAATCGCGACGCGCGCGCGCGCAATGGGCGCCATGCCATGCCCGGCGTCGCGCTCGATCTCGTCTTGCGGCGGCAACGTCGGTTTCGGCAGGCCTGCCACGATGCGTTGCTGCGCCTCCGCGAGGTCGGCGACAAAATTCAGATAGGGCGCGAGTTGATGGTCAGCCGTGAGCTTGCGCAGCCGCGCTGCGCGCGCGCCAAACAGCGCGGCGGGGTCCGGCGGCACAACGGCGGGCGGATCGGCT
This sequence comes from Hyphomicrobiales bacterium, assembly GCA_025363375.1. Classification (GTDB taxonomy): domain Bacteria; phylum Pseudomonadota; class Alphaproteobacteria; order Rhizobiales; family Beijerinckiaceae; genus Terripilifer. The sequence continues at coordinate 3,834 of JANYDZ010000551.1, read as the reverse complement.
TCCTCGCCGATATGCATCGGCTGGAATTGCGGGGCGACGGGCTGCGACATCTTTGCGAACCTCACGGGTCACGAAAAAAGAGCGGGCGGCGCACTATAGAGCGCCGCCCGCGTAAATCATATCCTCGATTTCACGCCTTGGGCGCGATGTCGGCGGGCTTCTTGGCTTCTTCGCGCAGCCATTTGCGGTGGTGGCGGAAGGCCCAGCCCGCCGTCACCGAACCGCGCGTCATCGCGCGAATGGTGCCGCGCACCCAGATCGCCGCGTAAACGTGGACGATCCAGATCGTGATGGCGCCCACCGCGAGCCAGGCGTGAAACAATTGCGCCCAACGCTTTTGATCGACGCCTGTCAGGTGGTCGAAATACTTGTCCCAGATCACCACCCCCGACGAGATCAGCGCCACGATCAGCAGCGACATGCCCCAGAAAACCAGTTTCTGCCCGGCGTTGTATTTGCCGAGTTCCGGCAGTTTTTCTTCGCGCCCCTTAACGACGTCGCCGATGTTTTTCATCCACTCGGTATCGTCCCTGTTCCAGATGTTCAGCGACACAAACCTAAAGAAAAGGCCGGCGAAGCTGAAGAACAGGATGACGCCGATCCACGGGTGCAGCGCGCGCGCCGAAGAGCCGCCTCCAAACAGAGCCGTGAGCCAGAACAGCCACGGATGGAACAGCGCCAGGCCGCTGAGCGCCAGCAGGATCAGGCTGATCGCTGTAATCCAGTGGTTGACGCGGGCCCCGGTGGAATACCGGGACACAGCGTGCTTTTCGAGGGTTTGCGGATCGATGGCCATTACTTCCCGCCCTCCTTGATCCGCTCGCCCTCGGTCTCGTCGCGGTCGCTGACGCGGTTGGCGCCCATGACCGTGTGGTGCACGAGGCCGGCGATCGCGGCCAGGCCCATGATGGCGAAGCCGGCGTATTTCGTCGCGCCTTTCCACAATTCCACCACCGGCGAGATGCGCGGATTGTAGGGCAGGCCCGCGTAGGCTTCCGGCTGGTCGTTGTGGTGCAGCACATACATGACGTGGGTGCCGCCGACGCCCGGGGGATTGTAGAGCCCGGCGTTCCTGAACCCGCGCGATTTCAGATCGGCGATGCGCTGATCGGCGAGCGTCTTCATCTCGACCGTCGTGCCGAACGAGATCGCATGTGTCGGGCAGGCCTTGGCGCAGGCCGGACCCTGACCAACGGAAACGCGGTCCACGCACAGCGTGCACTTGTAGGCCTTCTCGTTGGCCTTCGAGATGCGCGGGATGTTGAAGGGACATCCCTTGATGCAATAGCCGCAGCCGATGCAGGCGTCGTGGTTGAAATCCACGATGCCGTTTGAGTACTGCACAATGGCGCCCGGCGACGGGCAGGCCTTGAGGCAGCCTGGATCGGCGCAGTGCATGCAGCCGTCCTTGCGGATGAGCCACTCGAGCTTGCCGCTTTCGGCGTTCTCCCATTCCGTGAAACGCATCAGCGTCCAGGAATTCTCGGTCAGATCATGAGGGTTGTCGTAGACGCCGACGTTGACGCCGACGTCTTCGCGCAGATCGTTCCACTCAAGACACGCGCTCTGACAGGCTTTGCAGCCTATGCATTTCGACGTGTCGATGAGCTTGACGACCTGGAAGTCGTCTTTGGGAGCCAGCGCTCCGACGACGCCCCCGCTGGTCGCGGACTGGCGGACGATTTCAAGTGCTGCGGTTGCCATGATCTCGCCCTCCCTTACGCAACCGCCGGACCAGCGTCCGGCTTGATGTCCACGAGGAACGCCTTGAATTCAGGCGTTTCGATATTGGCGTCGCCAACGAAAGGCGTCAGCGAATTCGCGCCGTAGCCTTTCTTTGCCGCGCCCATGAAGCCCCAATGAATGGGGATGCCGACGATGTGCACCGTCTTGCCGTCGCAAATCATCGGTTTGATGCGCTTCGTCACGACCGCTTTCGCCTTCACAAACCCGCGCGCGCTGTCGACGCGCACCCAGCCGCCCTTCGCGATGCCCTTCTCCTTCGCGAGCTCTTCGGAGATCTCGACGAAGAATTCAGGCTGCAAAGCCGCGTTCACCTTGTTGTGCTTCGTCCAGTAGTGGAAGTGCTCGGTGAGGCGGTAGGTCACGGCGGCATATGGAAACTCTTTCGAGTTGCCGAACTGCTCCATGTCGCCCTGGAAGACGCGCGCCGCCGGATTGCCTTGAATCTTCGGGGCGATCGGATTGGCGATCGGGCTCTCGAACGGCTCGTAGTGAACCGGGAAAGGCCCGTCCTTCATCAGGCCGCGAACGAACAGGCGTCCGACGCCCTCGTTCGTCATGATGAAGGGCATCATCTGTTCCGGCCTGGCGCCCGGCGCGATGTCCGGAATATCCGGACCCGACCAGGCCGTGCCGTTCCAGGCGATCGGCGAGCGCTTGGGATCCCAGGGCTTGCCCGTCATGTCGGCGGAGGCGCGGTTGTAGAGAATGCGCCTGTTGGCCGGCCACGAGAAGGCCCAGTTCTGGTAAACGCCGAGGCCCGAGGGGTCGCGGTTGTCGCGTCGCGCCATGTTGTTGCCGGCTTCGGTGAAGCAGCCCGAATAGATCCAGTTGGCGCAGGCCGTCGTCCCGTCGTCGCGCAAGGCGGCGAAGCCGGGCAATTGCCTGCCTTTTTCCTGAAGGTTCTTCGCGGCGTCGTTCGGGTCCTTGATGGTCTCGAGCGCCGAGCCGTTGAGTTCGCGGGCGAGCTCTTCGGGCGTCGGCTCGTCGGGGTTCTTGTAGTTCCACGTGAGCTTCGTGATCGGCTCGGGAAAGGCGCCGCCGTCTTTCGCGTACATGGCGCGCAGACGCTTGTACAACTGCGCCATGATCCACACGTCGGACTTCGCCTCGAACGGCGCGTCCTGTCCGGCCCAATGCCATTGCAGCCAGCGCGAGGAATTCGTCAGCGCACCCTCGTCTTCGGCAAAGCAGGTGGTCGGCAGTTCGAACACTTCGGTCTGTATTTTGGCGGGATCGGCGACGTTGAACTCGCCGTGATCTTCCCAGAAGCGCGAGGTTTCCGTCTGCAACGGGTCCATCACGACGAGGAATTTCAGCTTGCCGAGCGCCGAAGCGATCTTCCGTTTGTTGGGGAAGCTCATCAGCGGATTGAAGCCCTGGCAGAAGTAGCCGTTCATCTTGCCCTGGTGCATCAATTCGAAGGCGCGCAGGACGTCGTAGGACGGCACGTCCATCTTCGGCAGATAATCATAGGCCCACTGGTTGTCCGCCGTCGCGGCGTCGCCCCACATGGACTTCTGGAAGCTGACGAAGAACTTCTTGGAGTTCTGCCAGTAGCTCATCTGCCCAGGCCGTTCCGGCTTGAAGCCGCGCGTCGACATATAGGAGTCGAGCGAGGTCTCCCGCTCGCTGGCGAGCGTGAGGTAGCCGGGCAGCAGGTTCGACATCAGGCCGATGTCGGTCAGCCCCTGGATGTTGGAATGACCGCGCAGAGCGTTCATTCCGCCGCCGGGCATGCCCATGTTGCCGAGGATCAACTGCAACACCGCCATGCCGCGGATGTTCTGCGAACCCTTGGAATGTTGCGTCCAGCCGAGCGCGTACATGGACGTCATCACCTTGTCGGGCGCGGACGTCTCGGCGATCATTTTCGCGACGGTGAGAAACGCCTCCTTCGGCGTGCCGCAAATGCGCTCGACGAGCTCGGGCGTGTAGATCGCCACATGCTGCTTCAGCAGATTCCACACGCAACGCGGATGCTGCAGCGTGGGATCGACCTTGGCGAAGCCGTCCGCGTCGAACTCATAGTTCCACGTGGAGCGGTCGTAGTCGCGCTTGCTTTCGTCGTAGCCGGTGAACAGCCCGTCC
>JANYDZ010000544.1 GCA_025363375.1 Hyphomicrobiales bacterium | reverse complement strand
CAGCTCCCGAAATGACGGTCCTGGTCGGCGGCCTGCGCGTCCTCAACGCCAACACCGGCAAGTCCCAACATGGCGTCCTCACCAGCAGTCCGGAGGCTCTGACCAACGACTTCTTCGTGAACCTGCTTGACATGGGCACCCAGTGGAAAGCGACGTCAGGCGCGCAGGACGTGTTCGAAGGACGCGACCACAAGAGCGGCGCGGTGAAGTGGACAGCGACCCGCGCGGACCTTGTCTTCGGCTCGAACTCGCAGCTGCGGGCCCTCGCCGAAGTCTACGCGCAGGAAGATTCGAAGGAAGCCTTCGTGAACGCTTTCGTGGCGGCGTGGGCCAAGGTGATGAACGCGGACCGCTTCGACATCGGGTGATTAAACCCGGGCCATTCCGGGAGCTCCGCCGCTCCCCTTCCCGTTCTTGACGGGGAGGGGAGACCGCAGGGTTGCTCCACGCTGATAAACAAAAGGGAGACCTCATGAACCGTCCCGTCCAGCTCTACGCCTGGCATTTCATGTCCTATCCCTATTTGCCAAAGGACTTCGACGAGACTCACGACACCGGCTGGATCACCGTTCCAAATTCGTTGTGGGACGCCGAACGCTCCAGGGGCCTGCTGCGCGAATATATCGATCAGCTCGCGCAGGCCGATGTGCTGGGCTTCGACGGCATGGTGCTCAACGAGCATCATCAGAACATCTACGGCCTGATGCCGGCGCCAAACCTCATCGCCGCCGCGCTTGCGCACTGCACCAGCCGCGGGAAAATCATTGTGCTCGCCAATCTTCTGCCGCTGCACGGCAACCCGCTGCGCGTCGCCGAAGAATACGCCATGCTCGACAACATGTCGGACGGCCGCGTCGTCGCGGGCTTCGCGCCGGGCGCGGGACAGGAGACCTTCAACTACAACGCGCCCGCCGCCATTCAGCGCGATCAATTCTGGGAAGCCGTCGATCTCATCATCCAGGCCTGGACGCGCGAGGGACCGTTCGCCTTCGAAGGCAAGCATTATCCCATGCGCTACGTGAACCCGTGGCCGCAGCCCACGCAACGTCCCCATCCTCCGGTGTGGATTCCCGGCTCGCGTTCGCGCGAGACCATGAATCAGGTGGCGCGGCGCGGCTTCTCGTATTTTCTCTCGTCGCGCCAGCACGGCTCCGAACTCGCCAAGGGCCGCCAGCAATTCGCCAACGTGCTTGCCGAACACGGCGATCAATATCATCCCTTCCGCATGGGCATCCTCATGTCCGTCTATGTCGCGGAAACCGACGAGCAGGCGCAGGCCGAATCCAGCGAAGGCATTTTCTACTTCATCAAGAATTGCTTTAAAGGCCACCTGCGCCAGGAGGGCCGCTCCATGGTCCAGGGCCCCGGCATCCCCAACATGAGCGTCGCCGATTACAAGATGTATCTGCAACACTCGACGCCCGGAGCCCCTATGCTCGGCGACGTCAAGGACTTCGAGGAATTGCGCCGCGCGCAATCCATCCTGATCGGCAGCCCCGACACGGTGTTCAAGGCGATTCTGGAACTCGTGCGCGTGGCGAAGGTCGGCAATCTGCTGATCCAATTCCACATCGGCAACATGAAGAGCGAGCACGCGCGAAAAAGCATGGACCTCTTTGCAAAGCATGTCGCGCCGCGGCTGCGCGAGGAGACCGCCAGGATGTTCGCGGTGGATTTTCCGGACATGGAGCGGAAGCTGGCTGACGCGCCGTTGTAGGCGACGCCGGCGCCTTCCCCGCCGCGCGGAAAAAGGCTGTCCTCGCCAGCGCCGCGCCCGCCTCGTCCATCCGCCGCATGTCCGTCCGTCGCATTGCGCCCCTCCCCTCCCCCCGCTAGTCTCTCCGCGGAAACCGGGGAGGACCAGATGACCATCAGCGCCGCAAAAATTCCGCAACCCTCGCGCCGCGATCTCATCGCCATGGCGCTGGCCGCCGGCGTCGGCGCTGACGCACGCGCGCAAACCTCCGGCGCGCCCGTGCGCGTTGGCGGCACGCTGTCGCTCACCGGGCCGCTCGCCGCCACCGGCGCCATCCACAAGATCGTCGGCGATGTCTTCGTCCAGCAGGCCAACAAGGCCGGCGGCATGCTCGGACGGCCCATTGAATGGGTGCTGCTCGACGATCAGTCGAAGCCCGATCTCGCGCGCACGCTGTACGAGCGCCTGATCACCGTCGACAAGGTCGATCTCATCATCGGGCCTTACGCCACCGCCAACATTCTCTCGGCAATGAGCGTGGCGCAGCGCTACAACAAGATCCTCGTGCACAGCACTTTCGGCATTCCCAAGCTGGCGACCTATGAGCGCCATTTTCCGGGTTGGCCGATCGGCTTTACGCCCGAGGACAGCGTCTCCAACATGGCCATCGACGGCATTCTCTCGACCGGCAAATCCATCAAGACCGTCGCCATCGTCACCAGCAAATTTCCGTCGGTGAACTTCCTCGCGGCGGGCGCGCGCGAAGCTTTCAAAAAGCGCGGCGTCAATGAAGCCGCCTTCATCGAATTCGAGTTCGGCGCGCGCGACTTTGGACCCATCGCCGCGCGCGTGCGCGAGGCGAACGCCGACCTCCTCTACATGGGCGCCATTGGCCTCGAGGGCAATCAGCTCCTCGAAGCCATGGAGAAGATCAACTACACGCCGAAGAACCACCTGTATCTCTATCCCGCGCCGGGCCCGCTGTCCCTCTCGCCGCTCGGCAAGGACGCGCTGTCGCTGACCATCTACGAGGACCTGCCGCCGTTCAACACAAACCCCATGGCGGCCGAATTCGCCAAGCTCTATCGCGAGGCCTGCGCGAAGGCGGGCATGCCCTTCGTCGATCCCGAGACGCAGGCGGGCGCCGGCTATTCCGCCTGGCAGATTCTCACCGGCGCGGTGAACGCCACAAAGTCGCTCGACGACGAAACCCTCACCCAGCATCTCAAGAAAAACGGCGCGCAGACCATCGTCGGAAAAGTGCGCTTTGACGGTCCGCAAAACTATGGCGACGACCTCATGCGGCTGAAGCAGGTGCAGGACGGCAAATGGGTCATCGTCTGGCCAAGAGAAGTCGCGACGCCGGGCAAAACGATCGTCGTAAAATAACGGCGCGCGCCGGGCACAGAATATGAGCGCAACGCTGCTGGGCCAGTCAATCCTGTCGGGGATATTCTCCGGCAGTCTCTACGCCCTGCTCGGCCTCGGGCTGACGCTGTCGTGGCGTTACCTCAAAATCATCAACCTCGCGCATTTCGCGTTCATCTTTCTCAGCGCGTACCTGACCTACCAACTCGCCGGCCCCGGCGGCTTGTCGCCATGGCTGGCGATTTTTATCGTCGTGCCTTTGTTCTTCGTTCTCGGCCTCGCGCAACAGGCGGTGCTCGATCGTTTCAAGGTCGATGAATTCGCCTCCATCATCGTCACCTTCGGCATGACCATCCTCGCCGAAGTCTTCATTCAATGGATATGGTCCGCCGATTTCGTGCGGCTGGAAACGCATTTTTTGCGCGGCAGCTATGAAGTCGGCGCGTTCTTTTTGCCGAAGCAGGAAATGCTCATGGCCGGCGCCGCGTTCGGCCTGTGCGCCGCCACCGCCGCCTTCATGCGCTTCACCTGGCTGGGCAAGGCCCTGCGCGCCAACCTCGACAACCCGCAGATCGCCGCGAGCTTCGGCGTGCCCAGCCGCAAACTTTCGCTGATGATCGCCGGCGTCGCGGGCGCCCTGGCGGGAATCGGCGGCGCCTTCATGGCGCTGCTGTTCACATTGGCGCCGGCGCAAATCTACACATGGTTCGGCGTTGTGCTCGCAGCCGTATTGCTTGGCGGCCTCGGCAGCGCCATGGGAGTCTTCGCCGCGGGTCTGCTCATCGGCGTCGGCGAAGCCGTCACCATGGCGGTCACCGCGCCCGCCTGGGCGCCGGTCGTCCCCTTCACCATGCTAATCCTCATTCTCGTGCTGTGGCCGGAGCGGCTATGAGCGCGGCGACGGCGAAAAGCTACAGGGGCCTGTACGCCATTGGCGCGGCGGCTTTGTTCTTCGCGGCGTTGCCTCTGTTCAAGGTCTCCCCCTTCGCGGAATCATTTTTGTATCTGCTGTTCTTCTGGATCGCGCTGGCGACCTCCTGGACGATCCTCAGCGGCTTCAGCGGTTACGTCAGTTTCGGCCACGGCGCGTTCTATGGCGTCGGCGTCTACGCCACCGCGAACCTCGGCGCGAAATACCCGCTCTGGGCCTGCGTCTTCGGCGGCGGCGCTTTTGCGGCGCTGCTGGGCGTGATCGTTGGCTTCGTGGTCTTCCGCGTCAAACGGCTGCGCGGCGAACTCTTCGCGCTGCTCACGCTCGCCCTCGCCATCGTGCTCGCGACAATCGTTCTCAACACGCCGCTCGACGGCGGCCCCGGCATTTCGCTCATGGGCGTGCGCCTGCCGCGCGTTTACCAGAACGCCTCGTCGACGGTCTACCTCCTCGGCGCCTTTGTCGCCATGGGCTCGCTCGCCGCCGCCTGGCTGGTGCAATATTCCTGGCTCGGACGCGGCCTCTTCGCCATCGCGGACGATGAAGACGTGGCGGAAATTCTCGGCGTGCCCACGTTGCGCTTCAAGATCGCCGCGCTCGCGCTGTCGTCGTTTCTGGCGGGCATCGCCGGCGCCGTGCACGCGCTGTTTGTCAGCTACGTCACCGTCGGCGAAACCTTTTCCATCACCGTGCCGCTCTTCGTGCTGTTGATGAGCGTGCTGGGCGGCGCGCGCCACTGGTTCGGGCCCGCCGTCGGCGCGGTGTTTGTGACGGCCCTCACCAACTCCCTTGTCGGCGGCGACTGGGCGCTCGCCGCGCGCGCGCTCATCGGCCTCACGCTGATCGTCG
>JANYDZ010000523.1 GCA_025363375.1 Hyphomicrobiales bacterium | reverse complement strand
GTGCCTGGATCGACACGTCGACGCCGTGCTGTTTGAACACGAGCCAGTCGTATTTCATGTTCTGCGCGACTTTCAGGACGGCGGGCGATTCCAGCAGCGGCTTCAACCGCGCGAGCGCGGCTTGCGGCGGCAATTGCCCCGGCGCAAGGTCTCCGCCGCCAAAAAGATCGCCGCTGCCTTCGCTTTTGTGTCCCAGCGGGATGTAGCAAGCCTCGCCCGGCGCGGCGCAGAGCGAAACGCCCACGAGATCGCAGGTCATGGGATCGAGCGAGGAGGTCTCCGTGTCGACGCAGACAACGCCTGTTGCGATCGCCGAAGCGATCACGCGGTCGAGCGCTTCCATCGTGAAAATGGTTTCATAAGCCGCGCGATTTATTTTTTCACCGAGCGCCTGCGCGGCGCGCGCGCGCGCCAACGCGGCGGGGCCGGCCGCGTCTCCCGACCGCGGCCCGGCCCGGCTGGATTGTTTCGCCGCCGCGTTCGCCGCCGCCGACGAGGCCTCCGCCATTTGCGGCGCGGCCGCGCGCGCCGCGTCGTCCATCGCTTCGCCGTTGCGCCCGCGCCATCCGCCGGCGCCGACAAGGTCCGCGTCGGGCTCGATCTCGTTGACGTCGACTTCGTAAATTTCGCCGGCGCGGCGCGTGATGGTGGTGAACTCCATCGCCTTCAAAAAAGCGACCAGCTCCTTCGCGTCGGGTTGACGCAGTCCGAGATCGTCAAGCGGCGTCGCCAGCGGCACGTCGCGCACCAACCTCACGAGTTCCCGCGAGACTTTGATGCGCTCGACATTTTCCGGCAACGTCAGCGCCTCCCGGCGCTTGGGTTGTTTGATCTCGCCGGCGCGCGCCAGCAGCGTGTCAAGATCGCCATATTCCTTAAGCAACAAAGCGGCGGTCTTGACGCCGATGCCCGGCGCGCCCGGCACGTTGTCGGTGGAATCGCCGGCCAGCGATTGCACATCGACCACGCGGTTCGGCGGCACGCCGAAATATTCCTCGACTTCCGCCGCGCCGATTCGGCGCTCTTCGCGGTCGCCGGAAGCCGGATCGAACATGACGACGCCGGGCTCGATGAGCTGCATCAAATCCTTGTCGGCGGAGATGATCGTCACATCCGCTCCGCGCTCCACCGCTTCGCGCGCGTATGTGGCGATGAGATCGTCCGCCTCGTACTTGTCCTGCTCGACGGGGATGAGGCCGAAGGCGCGCGTGGCGCGGCGCATCAGCGGAAATTGCGGCACCAAATCTTCGGGCGGATCGCTCCGGTTGGCCTTGTAGGCGGGATAGAGTTCCTTGCGGAAAGAGTTTTCCGATTTATCGAAGATGATGGCGAGATGCGTCGGTTTGACGCCCATGGCGCCGTCTCGAACGAAGGAAAACAGCTTCGCGCAGAACAGCCGCACCGCGCCGACCGGCAGGCGGTCGGAACGATAATTGTATTTTTGATCTTGCCGGATCGATTGAAAATACGCGCGGAAAATAAAGTTCGATCCATCCACAAGAAAGATGTGATCGCCTTTTTGAACGGGACGGTGAACGAGTGTCATGGCCTGCGTCGCGCTGGAGGCCGCGCGGTTGGGCGCGCGGCTCGGATCCCGCGAGCTTAACGCGACGCGAAGCCGCGCGCCATGGCAAGCGCGAGCATGCCGGCGCCCAGCGCACAAAGAAAAATCGCCAGAACGGTGTAACCGGCGACATTCGGCATCGTCGCCCCGCAAACCTCGATCGTCACGAAGCTCAGGAAATAGACGCCCAGCGCGCGCGCGCCAATCCAGCGCAGGATCGGCGCGCACGCCGCCTCCGCGCTCAGGCTTGCGAGCGCAATCACGCCCGCCACGCCCGCCAACCCGAAACCGAGGCTGGCAAAGGGCAGCGAAGCGATGCTGCCCGCCTGCACGAACGGCACATGCGCGTGGACAGCCACGGCGTTCAGCAGCGCCCAGATCGCCAGCCCGCATCCGGCTTGCCGGCGGTTGCGCGCGACGTAACGCGCGAACCGGCGAATTTCCGGCGCGAACACATGTCCGATATAGAGATAAATAAACAGGTTGTAGACGCCCGAGGGAATGGCGCCGCCGAAATCCGGATGGCAAATCTCCAGCGCCGCTCCCGCGGGCAATGCAAGAAGCGCCGGCGCCGCGCGCGTCAACCGGACCAGCGCGAGGCAGACGGCCAGGACGCAAACGACGAGCAGCATGGCGGGCGGATCAAGCAGAACCCGCGCAACGCAACGCAGCAGGACGGCGAAGCTGATCGGCAATTTGAACAGCAAAGCGATCAGGGTTCCGACCGTCGTCCACAGGATGTAGCGCCACACCAACGGCGCGACGCGATGGACGAAAAAAGACGGCAGGGACGAACGCATGGAGCGATGCAGGAAGACGCCGGCCAGAACGAAAAACGCGGGCAACGCGAATGGCGCGGTCAATTCGGTAAGGATCGCAAGCCAGGGTCGCGCCGGATGGGCGGGCGGAATCGCGGCGACGATTGCCCCGGCGATCATCGCGCAAACGGTCAACGCGCGCGCGATATCGACGAATTCCACGCGCGAAGCGTCGCGCGAGGGCGCGCGTTGGCGCATTCCACCACGGGCGAATAGTTCCGAAAATTCGGCCAGCGACATCGCCGCCGCCTAACCGCGCGATGAAAAGAAGAGTGTAACTTCAGGCGCCGCGCGGAGTTTCATGCCGCGCCCGCGCAGGGTGTAAACCTCCCGCCGGCTTTCGATTTTGGGGGTCGCGAATTTTTCACGAACCCGCGCGGCTTTTACCGGCGGTTCCACAGCGTCCGGCCGCGGCTTGCGGGCGCCCGCGATTTTCTGGAACCGTTCGACGGCCTGGCGATCAAGACTTCCCGGCAGGAACAGGGACAGCAGCGCGTGCAACATGGAACCTCCGTGAGGCTGTCCCAAAATGACGCAGATCGTTTCAAAAGCGTCGCCGGGACAAGCCGCATGCCGCTTCGGAGCAAGGCATGGGCCAGCGGACGCGCGGCAGGGGCTCAGCCGGCGATTGCGGCGCGCGGGGCGCCCCTGGGATGGTTGCACCAGAGCAGAGCCGCCACCAGCGCAATCGGCAGCAATGTCGTGAAGCTCATCATGATCGCCAGCACCGTCGCGACAGCCCAGCAGAGGGCGATCATGTGCTCCATCAGGCCAATGATTTTCGATTGTTGATGGCGGCGCATCATATCGCTGCGTCGTCCCGGATGTGGCCGCCACATGTTGAGCAACGCGGTGGAAGCGGCCGCGCCCAGGGCGAAGACCACCGTCAGCAACGCCATGTCCGGCTCAACGAAGGCGAGCGCCAGACACGGCGCTGCCAGGAACAAGCCCAGAGGCGCGAAGACCGCGGCGAGCTTGTTGCGTTCGACCTGAGCGCGGCTGACCGGCGCGCTGGCGAGAAAATCCGGAGCGTCCTCGCTGGACACGGCAAGCCAGGCGAGAGACGCGGAAATTTGCGCCGCAAGGACGACAATACAGGGAGAAACCGCCAGCGCCAGGGAGCCGTTGGGTCCCAGACTGCGCCAGATCACCACGCTGATCGGCAAAGTGTAAACAATCTGCAGGAGGAGTTGAGAGGCGAGAAACGGGTCCCGGCGCAGCAACAGCCATTCCTTGCGGCGCAACGCCACGCCGACGCCGGCGCGAAATCGCCGCGCACGGGCCGAAGCGCGCGTCTTGCCTGTCGCGCCGCCGACGCCCGCCGAACGCCGGGCGCTCGCCATAAACGCGGGACCAAGCGCAACCGCGCTAACCGCGAAAACGAGAACCGCGGCGCCACACCAGAGCGCGAGCGCGGCGCTCTCGCCCGAGGCGGCGCGCGCGGGCAGCCAGATAAACCCGTCCCGGTCGAGCCAGGAGCCGGACTGTGGGTGATTGAACGTCGCGACAACGCTGTCGCGCAATTCTTCGGGAAGCACATTGACCAACTGGGCGGAAAGCACAAAGGCCGAGGCGATGAACGTCGCCAGAATTTGCGAGACAAAGCGCGTGCGCTTGGGGCCCACAAGCGCAAACAGGGCGACCGTAACGGCAAGCCCTGCGCCCGTGGCAAGCAACCCGCCCGCGGCAAGCGCGGGATAGATCGCCAGCCACCGCCAGCCGCCAAGCAGCGCGGCCATATTGGCGAGGGGGAACAAAAAGACGCCGACGGACATCAGCGATTCGATGGCGATGGCCAGAGCGCGGGCCGCGAGCACGGTGCGCGCCGACAGCGGCGAGGCCAGCAACAGATCGAGATCGCCGCGCGAATAGAGCGCGCGCGTCGCGTTGGACAGCGCCTGCGACACCAGCCAGGGCAGAACAAACAGGGCGGCGCAGGCGAGCGCTGGATAATTGAGCGCGCTGGCGCCCGCTTCGCCGTCGACGCGGATGAACCAGAGCGCGGCGGGCCAGGCGAGCAGATGGAATACAGCGACGATAGCTGCAACGACGGCCAGGATCGTCGCGGGCCGCGCGTCGCCAAAAATAGAGCGCGCCCGCGCAAAGCCGAGCCGCAGATCATGCGCCACCAGCCATGGAAAGGAGCCCGGCCGGAATTTCACGCCGCCAGCTCCGTGGCTTGCGTCAAACGCAGGAACACGTCTTCCAGCGTCGATTGCGAGGAACCCGAGACGCCGCGCAATTGCGCCAGCGTGCCTTCGGCGATGAGGCGCCCGCGCTGGATGATGCCGATGCGGTCGGCGAGGCGCTCGGCGACTTCGAGTATGTGGGTTGTCAAAATGATGGCCGCGCCGGCGCGAACCCGTTCGACGAGGATATCCTTCACCTGTCGCGCGATGGCGGCGTCAAGGCCGGTCAACGGTTCGTCCAGCATCAACAATCTGGGATTGTGTATCAACGCGCCGGCAAGCGCCACTTTCTGTTTCATGCCGCGCGAAAAGCCTTCGCAGCGTTCATGCCTGTGTTTCCAGAGATCCAGCATTTCGCATAATTCCCGCGCGCGACTTTGCGCCTCGGACGCGTCGATGCTCCAGAGTCCCGCGACAAACTCCAGATATTCGAGCGGATTGAGCTTGTCGTAAAGCATCGGCTCGTCCGGCAGCCAGGCGGTGATGCGCTTGGCCTCGATGGGGGCGCGGCGCGCGTTGATTCCGAAAATTTCGATTCCGCCCGCGTCGGCGGACAAAAGCCCCGCGACCATTCGCAACGTCGTCGTCTTGCCGGCGCCATTGGGGCCCAGCAGCGCGTAGAATTCGCCGGCGCGAATATCGAGGTCGAGACAATCGACCGCTATCGACGCGCCAAAGCTCTTGGCGAGGCCCGTCAATTTCAAGGCGGATACGGGACTGGACACCAGAAGAGACTCCCGCACGCGATCAATCTACAGATTGGAGCTTTGATCCAAGCATAAGCGCCTTGCCGCGCGGTTAACCGCCTTAGCGCGGCGGCGTGCCGTTTTCCGCCAGAACCGCTCCGGCGAGGTAAAGAGAGCCGGCGATCAGAATGCGCGGCGGCGTGGTCCATGGCGCTTCGGCGAGACGTCGCAAGGCCTCAGAAACGCCGGCGCATACCGCGAAATCCAGCCCCGCCGCGCGCGCCGCCTCCGCGATTTCGCGCGCCGGCCTTCCCGCGTGTTCGCCGCCGATGGGCACACATAGAACCTCGCGCGCCAGACCGGCGAAAGGTTTCAGAAACCCTGTCGTGTCTTTTGTCGCGAGCGAGCCGCAAATCAGCACCAGCGGCCGCGGCGCGCGCGATTCCAGTTCCGCCATGGCCTCGCCCAGGACCTTTCCGCCGGCCGCGTTGTGGCCCCCGTCAAGCCACAATTCCGCGCCGGGCGGAAGCATTTCGACCAACGCGCCGCGCGTCAGGCGCTGCAGCCGCGCCGGCCAGTCCGCGGATAGAAGTCCTTTCTCGATGGCTCCGTGTGAAACGCTTGTTTGCACGGCCCGCAGCACCGCGATGGCGGTCGCCGCGTTCTGAATCTGGTGGCGGCCCGAAAGCCGGGGCAGCGGTAGATCGAGCAAGCCGTTGGCGTCCTCGAATACAAGGCGTCCGCGCTCTTCGCGCGCGCTGAAATCCTGTCCGCAGAATATGGCGGGCGCGCGTAGGCGCTCCGCCTCCCGTTCGATCACTTCGCGCGCGGCGGGCTCCTGATCCGCGACAATCAGCGGCGCGCCGCGCTTGATGATTCCCGCCTTTTCGAAGGCGATTTTTTCAATCGTGTCGCCAAGAAACTCCACATGATCGATGGAAACGGGCGTAACGACGCCGGCGAGCGGATGATCGATCACGTTGGTGGAATCAAAACGCCCTCCGAGGCCGACTTCCAGCAAAAGCACATCCGCGGGCGTCTGGCTGAAAAGCCGGAACGCCGCGGCGGTCGTGATCTCGAAAAGGGTGATCGGCGCGCCCGCGTTGACGCGCTCGCAATCGGCAAGCGCCGCGGCGAGACGATCCTCCTCGACCAGCGTGCCCGCGAGCCTGACGCGTTCGTGAAATCTCACCAGATGGGGCGAAGTATAGACATGCACGCGTTGACCGGCGGCTTCGAGCATGGCGCGCATAAGAGCGATCGTCGAGCCCTTGCCGTTGGTGCCGGCGACGTGAATGACGGGCGGCAGATGTTTGTGGGGATCGCCCAGCTTGCCGAGCAGCGCGAGCGTGCGCCCGAGCGAAAGATCGATTTTCCGCGGGTGCAGTCCGGTCAGCCGCGACAGGATGGCGTCGGATGGGATCATGGCGCGCGTCCGTTCAGGCCGCCGTCTCCGCAGCTTCGACCGGTTGGTGCATGAGGATCGAACACAGGCGCGCCAGCGTCGCGCGAATTTCAGCGCGCGGAACGACCATGTCCACCATGCCGTGCGCCTTGAGATATTCGGCGCGCTGGAAGCCTTCCGGCAAGCGCTCGCGAATCGTCTGCTCAATGACGCGCGCGCCGGCAAAGCCGATCACCGCGCCAGGCTCGGCGATGTGAACGTCGCCCAGCATCGCGTAGGACGCCGTGACGCCGCCCGTCGTCGGGTTTGTCAGCACAACGATATAGGGCAGTTTCGCCGCGCGCAGGCGCCGGACGGCGACCGTCGTGCGCGGCATCTGCATCAATGAAAACATGCCCTCCTGCATGCGCGCGCCGCCGGACGCCGTGAATATGATGAAAGGCGTCCCGCGCCGCACGGCAAGGTCCATTCCGGCGACGATGGCTTCGCCCGCCGCCATGCCAAGCGTCCCCGCGAGGAAGTCGAAGTCCTGCACCGCGACGACAACGGGCCGACGTTCGAGCGCGCCGGCGGTCAGCTTGACGGAATCAACCGCGCCGGTCTTCGCGCGAAAGTCCTTCAATCGATCCGTATAGCGCTTCACGTCGCGGAACTTCAGCGGGTCGGACGGCACGTCCGGCGTCGCGATCTCTTCATACTTGCCCTCGTCGTAGATCGATTCAAGCCGCGCCTTGAGGGGCATCTTCATGTGATAGCCGGAATTCGGCACCACGTAGAGATTGCTTTCGAGATCCTTGTGAAAAACGAGTTCGCCGCTGTCGGGACACTTCACCCAGAGATTTTCGGGCGTCTCGCGCCGCAGCAGCGAACGAATCTTGGGCGGGACGACGTTTGACATCCAGTTCATGGCTAGCTCTCACTTCGTCGCGCGCGCGCCGCGCACGCCGCCGGCGATAGCGGCGACGAGCTCTGTTACCGCGCCAACGGTCGCCGGCGTCGCGTTGTCGTTCGCGTCGAGGGAATTCTTCAGCGCGTCGATGAGCGCCGTGCCAACGACAACGCCATCGGCGTGAACGGCGATAGCGGCGGCGGTGCGCGCATTCTTGACGCCGAAACCAACGGCCACAGGCAAAGGCGTATGCCGCTTGATACGCTCAACCGCGGCGCCGACTTTCGAATAATCGGGAATCGCCGCGCCGGTAATGCCGGTAATCGACACATAATAGACGAAACCCGAGGTGTTGGTCAGCACCGCCGGAAGCCGCTTGTCGTCGGTCGTCGGCGTCGCCAGACGAATGAAATTCAGGCCGGCCCGCATGGCGGGCAGGCAGAGTTCCGCATCCTCCTCCGGCGGCAAATCGACGATGATCAGGCCATCGACTCCGGCGCCACGGGCGTCGGCGAGGAATTTTTCGACGCCGTAGATGTAGATGGGGTTGTAGTAACCCATCAGCACAACAGGCGTTTGCGCGTCGGTTTTGCGGAAATCAGCAACAATTCCAATGGTTTTTTTCAGACTCGCGCCGGCCTTCAGCGCCCGCAGCCCGGCCGCCTGGATCGACGGGCCGTCGGCCATCGGGTCGGTAAAGGGCATGCCGACTTCAATGACATCCGCCCCGGCGCCGGGCAGAGCGCGCAGAATGTTGAGCGACGTCGCCATATCCGGATCGCCGCACATCGCAAAAGTGACGAGTGCGGCGCGCCCCTCGGCGGCGCATTGGGCAAAACGGGTGTCGATGCGGGTTGTCATGAGCTGCGGGTTAGCACGGGCGGCGCGGGATGGGAATTGGCGGCGGGGAGCGCCGCTGGAATAGCGTTTGCCGGGCCCAGAATGGCCGCTGGAACGGATAGGGAACATTGCCGCTACCCTGCTAGTTGAAAGGAATATTAGCCGTGTACGGCCTCCTGGGGCGGTTTAAAAGCCATATGCCTTTTCCGCAGCGTTCCGCGCCGATTGCGTGGTCGGGTTTTGGCGCGGACGGGTTGCGCGATTGATGCGATGTTTTTTGCGCATCGGCGGCGCGGAAATGATCGGCGTTTTTGAACGCGGAGAAAAATGCCGCGCGGCGGCGGCCGGCAAGTGACCTGGCGTCCCCAAGACCTGGCGTCCCCATAACCCGGCGTTCGCGGGCCAAATCGCCGCTGGCGCCGCGCCCGCTTTGCCATTACATTATCCTCGCGGGGCTGCGCGGTTCGTGTTGGATCAGCATTCCCGGGGCCTTATCGATCCTAACGGGAGCTGTCCCTGTTCTTGTCCGTGGACTTGAGCAAATGGCGCCCACCTACACTGTAGGTTTCCCGGGATCGATATCCCACGGCCAACGTGGCTCCGCGCTTTGCATTTCTGGACCGGTTCCGATGTCGCTTGACGACGAGAAAGCCGTCTTGCGCAAGGCGGCCCTTGAGCGCCGCGCCGCCGTGCCCGCCCCTGTGCGCGAAGCCTTCGCCGGACGCCTCGCGCTGGAGGGCGTCGCCATCGCGCGGGCATACCGCGTCCGCACTGTGGCGGCCTATTGGCCGATGCGCTTTGAGGCCGACGCGACCTGGCTTGTCCACGCGCTCGCCTATCATGAATTTGTCGCCGCCCTGCCCTGTGTCGTGGGACGCGGCGCGCCGCTCGTCTTTCGCCGCTGGACTTCGCGGGATCCCCTTGTCCCGGGGCCTCTGGGCACACAGGAGCCCTCGCGACGCCTGCCGGAGGCGCGTCCCGATATTCTGTTTGTCCCGCTCGCGGCGTTTGACCGCAAAGGGCACAGGCTTGGCTATGGCGGCGGTTTTTACGACTTGACGCTTGCCGAACTGAGGTCGATGAAACCTGTTCTCGCCATCGGCGTGGGTTTCTCGACGCAAGAGATTGCCGAGGCGCCCCCCGGGCCGCACGATCAACGGCTCGATTTCGTGATAACAGAGAATGAGTTGATCGATTGCGGAACGGATTAGGCCCGATGGCCGAAAGATTTAATGCTTTGCCTTTGCGGACGTTGGCAAGCGCAAAGCGCGCCGGCGCCGATGCGGCGTCCCGCGGGATGCCCCGGCGTCCCGCGACAAGGGAATGAATTTATGCGTTTGCTTTTTATCGGCGACATCGTGGGACGACCGGGACGCGCCATCCTGCTCGAAAGACTCCCCGGCCTGCGCCGCGACTGGAAGCTCGATTTCGTCGTCGTCAACGGCGAAAACGCCGCCGGCGGATTCGGCATCACCGAGGTCATCTGCAACGACTTTCTCGACGCCGGCGCCGATTGCGTCACGCTCGGCAATCACGCCTGGGATCAGAAGGAGGCGCTGGTCTTCATCGAGCGGCAGCCGAGACTTATCCGCCCGTTGAACTATCCGCCGGGCACCGCCGGGCGCGGCGCCAATTTGCTCGAGGCGCGCAACGGCGCGCGGGTGCTCGTGATGAACGCCATGGGCCGCGTGTTTATGGACCCGCTTGACGATCCCTTTGCGGGCGTTGACCGCGAAATCAGCGCCTGTCCGCTCGGCATGGGCTGCGACGCCGCCGTGCTCGACATGCATTGCGAAACCACCAGCGAGAAATATTCCATGGGGCATTTCTGCGATGGCCGCGTGTCGCTGATGGTCGGCACGCATACGCATGTGCCCACCGCCGACGCGCAAATCCTGCCCGGCGGCACGGGCTACATGACCGACGCCGGCATGACCGGCGACTACGATTCGGTCATTGGCATGGACAAGAGCGAGCCGATCCAGCGCTTTACGCGCAAGATCCAGAAGGGCAAATTCGAGCCCGCGACGGGTCTGGCGTCGCTCTGCGGCGTGGCGGTGGAAACCGACGACAAGACGGGCCTCGCGAAGATGATCGCGCCGGTGCGGCTGGGCGGAAGGCTGGCGGAGGCGCGGCCGGGGGCGTGGGACTAGGGAGCGCCGGTGAACAGCTCGCAAGGCGCCGGTCAATCTTGCAATTATAGGGAGTTTACCCCATCTTATCAAAAAATGATAAACTAGGATAAGATTGCTATAAATGGACCCTCGAAAGAACCCCTATTCTCCCGGAGCCGGCACCCCGCCGCCCGAATTGGCGGGCCGCGACGAGATTATTGAAAAGGCGGCGGTTGCGCTCGAC
>JANYDZ010000496.1 GCA_025363375.1 Hyphomicrobiales bacterium | reverse complement strand
AACAGGTCCGCCGATTGGGTATCAGCTTTCACCAGCCGGTCGCGCGTCGGCGTGTCGATGACGAAGGCCTCGTTGAGGCCGGTTTTTATGCCGTAAAGCGGCGCGCCATAAACTTCGCCCAGCGTCTTGCGCCCTTTCGCGATCTTTTTGCGCAGCGCCGCCAGCGCGTCGCCCTCCAGCCGCCACGATCCGGCGCCGAGCCGGGCGCGCGGCATGATTCGCGCTCCAGACGAAAAAATGCCGCCGAGGTCTTCGGGCACTGAATCTTTCAATATGAGATATTGGAGATCGCCCGTCGCGCCATCATCGCCCTTTTTGAGCGACAGAATCGCCGGGTAGGTCGTGACCCCTTCGAACACTTGCAGATCGCCGAAATCGACGATGCTTTCGATTGCGACGCCATCGGTCAGAAAGACGCGCAGCTTTTCGCCTGACCCAGTGCGAAAAAACGTCGAGGATGAAATGAACCCGAGCCGTCCGCCTTCCTTCAGCAGCTTGACGCCCTTCTCGAAGAAATAGGCGTAGAGATCGGTGCGATCGTCGGCGACGACATAATGGTCTTCAAGATAGGGCTTGAACGGCTTGATGAATTCCATCCGCACATAGGGCGGGTTGCCGATGACGACGTCGAAGCCTCCGCGCAAGAACACTTCCGGGAAAGCTTCGCGCCAGTTGAACGGCCGCGCGGTAAAGGCGCCATCCTCGATCAGGCTATCGCCTGTCTTGATCGTCGCTTCGAGATTCTGCAAACGATGCTCGCGACGCGCGGTTTTCAGCCATAGCGACAGCCGCGTGATCTCGACCGATTCCGCGTTGAGATCGACGCCGTGCAGATTCTTCGTGACGATCTCGTCGAAAATATCAAAATCAATCTCGCCGCCAAGCGCCTCGAAACGCGAGGTCGCGCGCCGGTATTCGGCGGCCATCACGTCGAAAGCGGCGACGAGAAACGCGCCGGACCCGCAGGCGGGATCAACAATGGTCAGGCCGCGCAGGGCTTGCACATAGTCCCTCCAGAACGCCTTTTCATTGTCCGGCGCGCCGCCATTGTGCAGATCGTGCGTCGCCCACAAGGCCTCGAACGTCTCCTTGAGGGAAACGCCCACGGTGCGCTCAACGAGAAACCGCGTGATCACATCGGGCGTATAGACGACGCCTTCGCGTTTGCGTTTGGTGACGACTGGCGCCGCTTCGCCCCGGCCCTCGGCCTTCATCTTCTCGATATCGGTGATCGACTGTTCGAAGATACGCCCCAGAACCGTCACCGGCACCTCGCGCCGATAATCCCATTTGCCGAGTTCGGCGACCTCGCCGGCAAGCGCATCCGGCAGAATCAGCGCGTCGGCGATGGCGTCTTGCGCGAAGAGACCGCCGTTGTAGGGCCAGATATTGAGGCGCGTATTGCCCGTGTCGATGCCGCGAAACAAAGCGGTGAAGTTTTTCCAGATGGGTTCCGGATTGAATTCGTTTTGCTGTTGCGCCGCCCGTTCCAGCAAGCGGTCCGGCAAAAGGTCCGTGCGCTGGGCGAAAGCGACGAACAGCACGCGATCCAGGATTTTTTGCGCGGGTTCGATGGCGTTGAGCGCGGAGATTTTTGGACCGTCCGCTGAATTGACGATGAAATCGATCAGGCGGTCACGCAATCCCTTGTATTCGGCGTAGAGTTTTTCAGTGACATCCTTGTAGGCGCTGTCGGTGTCCCGCAGCAGTTTGTCCAGCGCGCCGCCGAGAAGGCGACCAGCGGAAAGGAGCAGCCACAACCGCGCGTGTTCCTCTTCCTCGTCGAGGCGCGTGAGGTCGAAGACTTCGTAGGCGTCCCGCCCTCGTCCAAATCCGTAGAGCCGGATTTCGAGGCAGTTGGACACCAGCACCCAGCGCGATCCCGGCGCATCGATGGCGTAGTCCCAGGCTTGTTGAATAGGACTTCGGCCGCGTCCCGGCATAACGGCGTCGAGATCGGATGTCCCGGGCCCTTTGATCTCGAAGGGCGCGGCAATGGCGCCTTTGGAAAGGGCGTCGGTTCCGCCAAAATCGCCGAGCGCGACATCGACAGCGCCGGTCCTGATGGGATATTCGAACGCGAGCGTATGGCTCTGGCCGGGATCCAGCGGCGTGTAACCGAGGATCTGTTCCAGGATTTGATTGATGAAAGTCGGGCGAACGCGAATTTCACTCTCTTTGCGGAACGCGGCGCTGCGCGCCTTGCGTGCGTAGGCCTTGGCGGTCGCCAGTTGTTGCGGCGTCGGCGCGAACAGCACGCGATCGAGATTAAGCGCTTCCGCGAGCACCTTGTGCGCGAACAGCGGTTGCCGCAGCGAACGGGGAGCGCCGCGTCCCGCCCGGCCACTGCCTTGCGATGGTAGATCGACCCCGGACGCCGCGAACAAATTCGTCATCGGGCCAGAATAGCGGTCGAATCAGGCAAGGTCGATATGTGGACGCGATATTGCACTGGGCTTCCGATTGCGCACCCTCCGGTATGATCACCAATCATGCCTGACGTCGCCCCTCCGCGAAATGTCGGTGTTTCGGTCTCCCCTCACCCCAGCCCCTCCACCGCCGCGACCAACCGCGCGATATCCGCCTCGCGCGACAGCCGGTGATCGCCGTCCTTGATCAGTGTCAGCGTCACGGGGTCGCCCGCCAGCTGATGCACAAGCTTCATCGCGTGTTCCCAGGGCACGTCCGGGTCCTGCATCCCTTGCAATATGTGCACGGGACAATGGCTGCGGACGGTTTGCCCCAGCAGCAGATGGTTGCGCCCGTCTTCGAACAGGGCGCGCGTCACCGGATAGGGTTCCAGCGAATATTGCGAGGGGCGCAGCCAGACGCCTTTGGTCTCGATATCGCGGCGCGCCGCCCCCGGCATGCGCGGCCACAGGAGAGCATCGGTGAAATCCACGGCAGGCGCGATCAGCACGAGCCCCGCCAGCCGCTCCGCCTCGCTAGCCGCCGCCAACGCCCGCGCCGCCAGCAGGGCTATCCAGCCGCCCATGGAAGAGCCCACGAGGATTTGCGGCCCCCGCGTCTGGCCGCGAATGAGCGCCAGACTTTCAGCCAACCAGCGTCCGATGGTGCCATCTTCGAACCGCCCGTCGGATTCCCCGTGGCCGGAATAGTCGAAGCGCAGGAAAGCGCGGTTTTTCGCCGCCGCCCACGCGTCGAGCCGCTCCGCCTTGGTCGACAGCATGTCCGACTTGAACCCGCCGAGCCAGACCAACCCGGGCGAGAGCCCGGCGCGCGCGCGGTAGGCGATCCGGCAAAGGTTGCGCCCGTCGCCGGTTTCGACGAAATTCAGCGCGGCGGATTCGGAACTGGATTGCGCTGGCTGTGACAATTTAAGCGGCCCCGATTGATTGAACCCGCGCTTTCGCGAGGACCGCAGACTATGCCCGTCTTTGCCCGCCCGCGCCAATCGACCGGAGCGACCGGACCTTGACGCAGGCCCTTCCGCGCCCGATTGACGCGCCGACGCCGCTTTCCGGCCGCACGATTCTGCAGATTATTCCCGATCTCGACGCCGGCGGCGCCGAGCGCACCACGATCGACATCGCCGCGACCCTGGCGGAGGCGGGCGCTCGGGCGCTTGTCGCCTGTCGCGGCGGGCGCCTCATCCCTGAACTGCAGGCGCGCGGCGGCGTCTGGATCGAGTTTCCGGCGGCAACTAAAAACCCTATTCTCATGGCGTGGAACACGCGCAGGCTGGCGCAACTGATCGTCGCCGAGGACGTCGATATCGTCCACGCCCGTTCCCGCGCGCCCGCCTGG
>JANYDZ010000458.1 GCA_025363375.1 Hyphomicrobiales bacterium | reverse complement strand
GTGACCTTTGTCGAGGCGGCGTTCCCCTCCATGTCCGACCTGGTGAAAAACGGCACGGTGGACGGCGTCGTCACCGCGGATCCCTTCATGAGCCGCATGGTCGATCAGAAGATCGGCAAGGTCACGACGAATTTCGCCGAGGTTCTGACCGGCGAATTGCCGGTGATTGTTTATTCCGCGTCGCGCAAATGGGCGAGCGCCAACCCGCAAGCGG
This sequence comes from Hyphomicrobiales bacterium, assembly GCA_025363375.1. GTDB lineage: Bacteria > Pseudomonadota > Alphaproteobacteria > Rhizobiales > Beijerinckiaceae > Terripilifer. The sequence goes on along the minus strand of JANYDZ010000458.1, from coordinate 4,881 downwards.
TCAAGGCGTTTCGCGAGGCCATCGCGGAAGGCACCATCATCGCCAACCAGCGCGGCGCGGCGGTGCGCGGCGCCGTCGGCAAATACATTCCGATGCCGCCTGAAGTGCTGAACAATATGAAGCTCGGGAGCTGGAAGGCGGACGTAACGGAAGCGGGGCTCGCGTCGTGGGTTTCCATCATGAAGCGGCAGGGCATGCTGGCCAACGCGCTCGATGTGAGCAAGCTGTTGGTGAAGTAGGGGCCTTGCAGGCAACGGACTTTGCCGGTTTTCCTTGCCAAACCCCGCCCGCATCCTGTAATAGAATTCATCCGCCTGCTTCCCGGGCGCTGACGAGGATCGCTTGGCCCCCTTCGCCAACTTGCCCAGAACCGCCGACGCGGGCCGCCAGGCTCCGCGCGCGTTTGGGCGCGCCTCGCTTCCTGGAAAGCTCCTTCTTAGCCGCCCCTGAGGGCCGACCGGGCTTTGCCTGGGCGCTCAGGGGTTACGAGCCGAGACGAGCCACCAGCTCCGCGCTATAAGCCGGACGAGATTTCAGGACAGATCCATGACCCAATCAACCTCCCAATCAACCTCCCAATCAACCGCCCAATCAACCGGCAACGGCTCCAATAAGGACCGCGTCATCATTTTCGACACCACCCTGCGCGACGGCGAGCAATCGCCGGGCGCCACAATGACCTTCGAGGAAAAGCTCGAAGTCGCCGACCTGCTCGACGCGCTGGGCGTCGATGTGATCGAAGCCGGCTTTCCCATCGCGTCGGACGGGGATTTCGAAGCGGTGCAAGCCATCGCCAAACGGGTCAAGCGGGCGAGCGTCGCCGGCCTGGCGCGCGCGGGCGCCAGGGATATCGACCGCTGCGCCGAAGCCGTGCGCCACGCCTTGCGTCCGCGCATCCATACATTCATCTCCACGTCTCCGCTGCACATGAAATACAAGCTGCAGAAACAGCCGTCCGAAGTTCTGGAAATGGTGACGGCGCAAGTGACCCGCGCGCGCAACCACGTCGAGGACGTCGAATGGTCGGCGGAGGACGGCACGCGCACGGATATCGATTTTCTCTGCCGCTGCGTCGAGGCCGCGATCAGGGCGGGCGCGACCACGATCAATATTCCCGACACCGTGGGTTATACGGTGCCGGACGAATATGAGCGCATCTTCCGTACCGTGCGCGACCGCGTGCCGAATTCCGACAAGGCGATTTTTTCCGTGCACTGCCACAACGATCTCGGCCTCGCCGTCGCCAACACGCTGGCGGGGCTGGCCGGCGGCGCCCGGCAGATTGAATGCACCATCAACGGCATCGGCGAGCGCGCCGGCAACGCGGCGCTGGAAGAGGTCGTGATGGCGCTGCGCACGCGCGCGGATATTCTGCCCTATTTCAACAATATCGAAACGCCGATGCTGACGCGCGCGTCGACGCTCGTGTCCGCCGTGACCTCGTTCCCGGTGCAGTACAACAAGGCGATCGTCGGCCGCAACGCCTTCGCGCACGAGAGCGGCATCCATCAGGACGGCATGCTGAAGAACGCGCAAACCTACGAGATCATGACGCCCGAGAGCGTTGGCGTTTCCAAGACTTCGCTCGTTATGGGCAAGCATTCCGGCCGCGCGGCGTTTCGCTCTAAACTGAAGGAGATGGGCTATGAGCTCGGCGAGAACGCTTTGCAGGACGCGTTCAACCGCTTCAAGGATCTCGCCGACCGCAAGAAGATCGTCTACGACGACGATATCGAAGCGCTCGTCGACGACGAAATCGGCCACGCCGGGGAGCGCATCAAGGTTGAGGCGTTGACGGTGATCGCCGGCACCATGGGGCCGCAGACCGCGACCTTGACCCTCTCCATCGACGGCGCGCAATCGACGAAGCAGACGACGGGCAACGGCCCCATCGACGCCATCTTCAACGCCATCAAGGCGATCGTGCCGCATACGGCGACGCTCGAACTCTACCACGTGGAAGCGGTGACGGAGGGCACGGACGCGCAGGCGGAAGTCTCCGTGCGCTTGAACGAAGACGGCAAAAGCGTCACCGGAAAGTGCGCCGACCCCGACACGATGGTGGCTTCGGCGCGGGCCTATATCGCGGCGCTCAACAAGCTCATGGTCAAGCGCATGCAGACCAGGCCCGAGGCGATGGACACCGCCTCGTAAGGTCCCGCGCCCGGCCAGAGAAAGCCGCGTGGACGAAATCGCGTTGCCGCGTCGCGGGCGCCGAAGTCCGAACCGGCGACGCGGCAAGGACAGAAGACATGATTCATTAGATCAATACGGCGCTGGACAGGCCAGATCGCCTCTGCTAAACGCCCCTCACCCGCGCCGGACATCCACGATGACCGGCGCGGATTGTTTGGCGCGCGGATTGTTTGGCGCGGGGATTGTTTGGCGAAAGACGCGCCGGACGGATGGGTGATTAGCTCAGTTGGTAGAGCAGCTGACTCTTAATCAGCGGGTCGTAGGTTCGAGCCCTACATCACCCACCATACATCGCCGACCCATTGTCCCTGAAAATCTTTATTTCAGTTTCAGGCCTTCGCGCCCTTGCTATTGGTCGGGCGAGAGCCCATTTAAGGCCGGTCGATGGACGGTCAGATGACCTTGTGCCGCGCGAAATCATTCGCGCCAAGTTCAATTTCTTCATTCTTGCCTGAAAATGCGAATTCGACGGCCTGCACATTCGCCGGCAAGCTCTCTCCCTACGAAAGTTACACCCATGACAACCGGAACCGTTAAGTGGTTCGACGCCCAGAAGGGCTTTGGCTTCATTCAACCCGACGACGGCGGCAAGGACGCTTTCGTTCACATCAGCGCCGTTGAACGCGCCGGCATGAACGATCTGCGCGAAGGCCAGAAACTGTCGTTCGAGCTCGTCTCGGACAAGAAAAGCGGCAAGATGTCCGCCGACAATCTGAAGGCGGTCGGCTGATCGCGCCACCGGCGACGCGGGTTTCCCGCTTCGCTGGTTTCGGGAATGTTTTGACCGGACGAGCCGCGGATGTACCGGCGGTCAGGTTCCAGCGGTCCCGAAGTTCATATTCCAGCAGGCGGCGGTCCACGGACCGACGCTGTTTGGCCCCGCACCTGAACAGGCTGCGGGGCTTTTTTGCTTTCGGAGCCTGTCGCTTTATTCGCGCTTCGTTTTCGTTTGGCGCGCCGCGCAACGCGGCGCCTGGGAGGCAAGCCTGGGCAAGGATCAGAAGCGCGGAAATCGCGAAGCCAAAAAGCCCAAACAGGTCAAGGCGACAATCGCCGTCGCGCGGCCGCGTCGTTGGTCAACAAGGGCGTCTCCGGGCAACCCGGCGCCGGGAAAAAGAAATAGAGAATTTTCGCGGAAGTTGGCGGCGCGCCCGCGCGTCGTCGTAGGAGAGCCAGATGTCTTCAGCCACCCGTTTCGGTCGTCGCTTGCCGCTGCCGTCCACCCAACAGATCCCGCACGACCTCAAGATGTTCGTGGCTGCCGACAAGATCAAAGGGCTCGAAATCGAACTGGCGAATTTGACGCGTGTCGAGCGTACGGCAAATGATGTTGCCGCGCCGGGGAGCGTCCGCTGACCCGTCGCCCGCATGTCGATCGGCAGGCTCGCCAATGAGCCCGAACTCTGCAAATGCGTCGCGCTCCTGGGACGCCAAAAAGCAATGCGTCGGTTTTTGGGGGCATGACTCGGCCTTTGAAGTGGCGTTCGAAGTGGCCGAGGACGCCTTGCGTTTTTTTTTTCGCGTCGTCGTCGTCCGCGAGGAAGCCGCCTTGCTTGGCGTCTTTGACGCCTGCCGCGCGCATCGAAAGCGTCGCCGCGCGGGCCTGCGTACGCAAGCGACGCGACTATGTGCGCCTGAGCGTTGCCGACTTTTAAAAAGGCCGGCGGCCGTTTCAGTTGAGGCACGGCGGGCAAGAATTCGAAAGGGCGGAATCCTTCCGCCCCGAATGTGGGGAGACGGGCTATGGAACTGCCGGAAATTTTGACGGGCGACTCGCTGACGCGGTTGCTGCAGGGCGCAGCGGTCGGGGCTGTGGCGACGATGGCTATCGGTTTTAACTACGGCGGCTGGATGCTCGGTGGCACGGCGCAAACGCTTGCGGATAAAGCGGCGAGCAGCGCGGTTGTCGCCGCGATTGCGCCGATCTGCGTGGAGCAGTTTCAGCGCAGCGCCAAGGCCGCCGACAACATGGTGGAGTTGAAGAAGGTCAGTTCGTGGCAGCAGTCGGGGTTCATCGAAAAGGGCGGCTGGGCGGTGATGCCAGGCGGCAAGACCGCGGGTTCCGGCGTGTCGGAGGCCTGCGCGACCTTGCTGGGCAATTTGAAGTAGGCGAAGCCTTCGAAAGGGACCGGCCCGCGCGGGCGTTTGCGCGGGCCGGCTGTTTGTAGATTCCGCACGCCGCGGGTTGAGCGGCGCCAAGCGACCCGATTCGAAGCCGCCGACAGGGCCGGTTTGGGGCCGTCGGCGCTCGAAGTCGCGGTTCAAACGGCGCGATGCATCAGATGGCTCCAGGTTCCGAAGCGGGGTTAAATCGCCCTGTCGTCCGGGGCTTCGGCGGCTGTTGACGTCGCGTGGCGGGATTGGAATAAGCCGTGCTGATCAACCCCGCGCCTTTGTTTTCCAAGCCGAAAAAAATAGCCAATCTGCAAGGTCTGATCGTGGACGAACTTTATTGCCACAGTTCGATTCTGTGCCGCAAAACAAAAGACGTCGCCAATTTCGACTGGCTCGATTGCGATGTCGATCAGCTCGTTGAAAACACCCGCTATCCCGTGCAGAAAACGTAGCGTTCAATGGCCGGACCGCGTCCGCCGCGGCGCGGTCAAATCCAGCCGGTCGAGGCTTCACCTGTATATCTCCCGGGCCAGCGCAAGCATGGCGTCCTGCGTCTGCGCGGTGGAGGTG
>JANYDZ010000439.1 GCA_025363375.1 Hyphomicrobiales bacterium | reverse complement strand
CGTCAGGGCGATGCCGGTTGCATCGCTCGGACGGTCTGATTTCGCCGCGAGTTTTGCGGCGGCCGTCGCGACCGCCGCGTCGAATTTCGAATTGGGCGCAACTTCATCGACGAGCCGCCAATCGACCGCGCGCTTGCCTTTAACGCCCTCCTCAACGGTGCAAAACACATCGGCGCGGTCACGGCGCACTTTGCGCTTGTCGGTGACGCGGGTCAGTCCACCGGTGCCGGGCAGCACCGCAAGGAGCGGAACCTCGGGCAGCGACACCGAGGCGTTGCCGTCGTCCGAAAGTAAAATGTAGTCGCAGGCGAGCGCCAGTTCGTAGCCGCCGCCGGCGGCCGTGCCGCGCACCGCGCAGAGAAATTTCTGGCCTGAGAATTCGGACGAATCCTCCATGCCGTTGCGCGTCTCGTTGGTGAACTTGCAGAAATTCACCTTGTGCGCGTGGGCGGCGCCCGCGAGCATGCGGATATTGGCGCCGGCGCAGAACACGCGTTCCTTGCCGGAGCGCAGAATCACGACCTTCACCCGCGGGTGCTCGAACCTCAGCCGCTGCAGGGCGTCGGCAAGTTCGATGTCAACGCCGAGATCATAGGAGTTCAGCTTCAGCTGGTAGCCTTCGAACAGGCCGGCGTTTTCGTTCACATCCATGATCAATTCGGCGACATCGCCCGCGAATGCAAGTTTCCAGTGGCGGTATTCTTGCGGAGCGGTGATGAAGTTGATCGCTACAGGCGGCGGAGTCGGCGACGGCGATCCTGAATTATAATTCATCTTGGCCTCTCATCCCGATAGAATTGACTTATAATGCGTTTGATAGTCGTATTTATAGGTCTGTCAACCAAAATTCGGCTCATGTCGCGAGCGTAAGACCTTTGACGGGTTAAAAATAGCATTATAATACGTAATTGAAACGTTGGCTGGCCTTGCAGATCGGGAGAAAGACCGCATGAATGAATTATTGGCGCAGGACGGTCTGTGCCGGGCCGTGGGCGAACGCGTTCGCGTGGCGCGCGCCACCCGTCGGCTTTCCCGCCGGGCGTTGGCGCATGCGGCCGATGTTTCCGAACGGTATCTTGTGCAACTGGAAGCAGGCGCGGCGAACGTTTCCATCGGCGTTCTGGCGCGTATCGCGCGCGCGCTCGACTCCCGTCTCGTCGATTTCCTGCCGCCCGGCGACAGCGCGCGGGCCGCCGCGCCCGAGGGTGAAGCGCCGAGTGAACCGCTTGGTGAAATCATTGCGCGCATGACGGCGCGTGAACAGGCGGGGGCTGTTCCGGTCCTGCAAAAATATCTCGTGGCGCGTCGACGCTCGCTCAAGGGCGTCGCGCTGATTGGATTGCGCGGCGCGGGAAAATCTACAATTGGCGCCCTGTTCGCCGCGCGCCACGCCCTGCCTTTTGTCAGCGTGACGCGCGAAATCGAAACGCGCGCGGGCATGTCGCTCGCCGACCTGTTCAATCTCGGCGGGCCAGACGCATATCGCACGCTGGAAAACGACGTCGTAGCTGATCTGGCCCGGCGCGATGAGCGCATGGTGCTGGAAACCGCGGGGGGGATCGTCAACAACAGGGACGCGCTTGAAATCATCCTCGCCGCCTACAAGACGGTCTGGCTCAAGGCTTCGCCGGAAGAGCATCTCGATCGCGTCGTCAAACAGGGCGACATGCGTCCGATGCAGGGAACGCTGAAGGCGTTGGAACATCTGAAGGCGTTGCTGACACAGCGCGAACCTGAATATCGCCGCGCCGAATGGGTGCTTGATACAAGCCGTCGCACGCCCGAAGAATGCGTCAATCTTCTCGATCAAGCGGTGGGGTCGATGGCCCATGCGGCCGCCGTGTGAATTCCCTCGGACATTCTGGAAGCGCGAGACATGTTGGATGCCCGGGGTTTTCTCGACATTGGCGGCCACCGGCTTGAATATTCGCTCGACGGTGCGCGGTCCGGGGCGCAGGCAACGATCGTTCTTCTGCACGAAGGCCTGGGTTGCGCCGGGCTGTGGGGCGGTTTTCGCCGGCAGTTGTCGCGCGCGGCGGGCATGGCGGTCTTCGCCTATTCGCGCGAGGGCTATGGCGCTTCAAGCGCGGTCGAGTTGCCGCGCCCGCTCGACTACATGCAGCGCCACGCGCGCGAAGTTTTTCCGCGCGTGCTGGACGCCGTTGGCGCGAATGACTTTGTTCTCGTCGGCCATTCCGACGGCGCGTCCATCGCCGCGGCCTATGCGGGCGGGCGCGACGATCCGCGATTGCGCTCGATTGTGTTGATCGCGCCGCATTTTTTCGTTGAGGATTCCGCCCTCGCCGAAATCGCCAAGGCGAAGATCGCCTATGAGACGCAAGATTTGCGCGCCAGGCTCGCGCGCTGGCATATAAACGTCGATGTCGCGTTTCGCGGCTGGAACGACGCCTGGCTCGACCCGGATTTCGGCGCCGCGTTCGACATCCGCGTCTGCGCGCCGCGCATTCGCGCGCCGGTTCTGGCCCTGCAAGGCGCGGCGGATCAATACGGAACGCTCGCGCAGATCGACGTGATCGACAGCGGCGGCGTTGATGGCCCCGCGCGACGGCGCGTCATTCTGCCAGGCGTGAAACATGCGCCGCACCGCGAGGCGCCGGAGGAGACGATCGCGGCGATTGTCGAATTCATCCGCCCGCGCGCGCCTGGCGGGCGGCGCCCGGCCTGAACGAGGCCCAAAACTTCCGCGTCAGGATGCGGGATTGTCCTGAAACGCCGCTTCGAGCGTCGCCTCGTTGATCGTCGCCTTTACGCGTTTCGCCTGGCTGTAGAGGCGGCTCGCGGTTTCGCTCTGGCCCCGGCTCA
>JANYDZ010000436.1 GCA_025363375.1 Hyphomicrobiales bacterium | reverse complement strand
TTCAACCTCAGGGATCTCCGGCGCAAGCGCATGTCCATTTTTATCGGCGCGCCCCTCGCCGATCTCGAGAGTTACCGGCCCCTCGTGCGAATCCTGTTCCAGCAAATCCACGACGTGCTCATGCGGGATTTGCCCCGCGAGGATGAACCTCACCAGGTCCTGCTGCTCCTCGACGAGTTTTTCGCGCTGGGAAAGATGACGTCGCTCGCGTCCAAGATCGCGGTCAGCGCCGGCTATGGCTTCAGGATGGCGATCATTCTCCAGAACATTTCCCAGCTCGATGAAATCTACGGCCGCCCCACACGCGAGACCATGGTCTCGGGCACCGCGATAAAACTGTTCGTCGCCATCAACGACAACGAAACCGCCGAGTATGTCTCGAAATCCCTCGGCAGCTACACCGCGACAAGCACGACGAAGGTCGCGGGCTCCGGATTTTCCCAGGCGCGTGTTTCGCTCGGCGAAATGGCTGTGCCGCTGCGGCGGCCGCAAGAGCTGACGCGCATGCACCGGGATACATCGATCTTGATGGTTGCGAATTCTCGGCCATTCGAGGTGCGCAAGGTATTCTACTACAAAAGCGGCGCGATGAAGCGGCTGATGAATGCGAGCAAGCGGACCCGGGTTGTCGTTCCGACTCTGGTTCGCTGGGTCGACAAGGCCTTGTGGACCGATACGCCGCCAGCAATGGCAACACCAGCCGCGGTCATTGTCTCGACGCCGGCATTTTTCGCGGCGACGCCTTCAACCGAAACAGATCAACCCGGGATACCCTCGCCCGCGGAGCCAAATCCGGTCGCGCCCGCTGCGGTGGTCGCATCGAAGCCGGAAGTCGAGGCGAATGAACTGGTGACCGTCACGCAGCCGTCATCGCCAATATTGACCAATGGTCATCCCCCTGTTGCGCCTCGCATTATTCGTTCCCGCAAAGCCGCTCCGTCAGAGGCGAAGGTGAAAGATGATGAGGCAGCGGCAGATGGCTTCGACCTGACAGCGGATATCGCGGCCATCGAGAAAAAAATGGAATCTGAGGCCGACGTCGCACTCGGCGAGACACTCGCCGCTATTGACGTCGTGATCGCGTCTCAATCGGCAGAACTTGCGACGCCCGTGCGTCGTGCGCGCGCGAGGCTGAAAGGCGCGGCGGCGAAGGGCAAAGCAGCTCGGGCGTCCGCGTAAGCGAGCCCCCAAACGCGTGATGAAACCTCAACTGTTTTCAATAGGAGCAAAGAAAATCACCTCGATGTCGTTGGCATCGGCCGTGTGGACTCGCTCGATCACATAGCCTGACGACCGAGGGTTCACCGGTTCGCTCATTCGCTTCCTGGGCTTGGCCGGTCCGGCATCTGACATGAGTTTGTAAAATCGTATCAAAAGAGGTAAATATTAGCTTCTCTGATCCATTTTCTTAAACTAAGTGGAGATTCGCTCCCGGATTACTCAAACGGGAAAGTTGATATAAATGCCCTGAAGGCACAAATTAACACCCTTTCCAATGTAGTATCGGAAACTAAAATGAGCCCTCGTCCACACAAGACAGCCAGCTTCCTTTCAGCTCACCCGGTCTTCACGCGGACGGAGTTTGCGGTCGCTTTGGGCCATCAGACCCGTTCGGCCAATGTCACGAGCCTGCTCAGGCACCACCTTCGGGCTGGCAATATCACACGCGTCAGCCGCGAAGTGTTCGCCGCCGTTCCCGCGCACCTGTCCGCGGGGCGAATGATGATCGACCGCTTTGCCGCCGCGAGCAAGCTCCGGCCGGACGGTATTCTCGGCTATCACTCCGCTCTTGAGCTGCACGGGGCCGCCTATTCGGAATTCAACGAAGTCCAGCTCGTTAGCGCCGGCCGGACCGAACTTGTGAAATTGCCATTCGGCCCCTGCCGCTTCGTCAATCCGCCGAAGGCATTGGTGGCGGCGGGCGGGACCAACTACCTCTCCATGACAATGGATCGACAGGGTCTGGCAATCCGCGTGACCGCCGTGGAGCGCACCGTCGTTGACGTCCTGCATCGCCCGGAGATTGCTGGCGGGTTCGAGGAGGTTGTGAAATCGCTTGACCTCGTGCGCTATCTCGATCCCGCCAGGGTTGCGGACTATGTCGAACTGCTCGGCAACCGGTCGCTGGCTTCTGTTGCCGGCTGGTGGCTTGAGAAACGGCGCTCCACGCTGGGCGTGACTGACGAGATATTGTCTCGCCTGCGGGCGCAGCTTCCCCGCTCGAAGCATTATGCGCTGGGCGCGAAGCCAGGTGCCGCGACTCTCGTCGAGCCATGGCGTGTGCTTCTCCCCGTGCAAGCCGTCGAAGCTACATTCGAGGGTGTATGATGGTGGCATCCCGCGAAAGCCTTCAGGACATCGCGGCCGAGCGGCAGCTTCAACCAGCGACCCTTGAGCGGGTAATCCGTCTGATCGACATTCTGGACGCGTTCGGCGCCGACACGCTGATCGGGCCACGCATCGCCTTGAAAGGCGGCACCGCGCTCAACCTCTTCCATTCCAACCTGGATCGTCTCTCGGTCGATATCGACCTCAACTATATCGGCGCGGTCGAGAAAGATCAGATGGAGGTGGATCGACCAGAGCTTGAGGATCGAATCCAGCGGCTGATGGAATCGAAAGGCTACGCGGCTCGTCGCGAGCCTTCCGAGCATGCAGGCGGCAAGTGGATCTACCGTTATGCGTCCGCGCTTGGCGGAGCCGGAACAATCGAGATTGACATCAATTATCTCTATCGCGGCCCGCTCTATGGCGTCGATCGCATGCCCTCGGTCGCGATTGGCCCCTGGCAGGCCATGAATGTGCCAGTTCTCGACATTCATGAAATCGTCGCTGGCAAGATGGTCGCGCTCATCACGCGGCGCACGGCGCGCGATTTATTCGATGCCTTCCGGATCGTCGCCATGCCCGCTCTCGACTGGGCGAAGATAAAAACGGTCACGTTGATGATCGGCGCCAGCGCCAAAACTTACGACTGGCGAACGGCCACGCCCGAAGCCATTGGATGCGAGGCCGACGATATCAACGCAAAACTGATCATGTGTCTGCGCGGGCGATATTTCGACGACTTCGGCGGACCGGCGGCATGGATCGAAACGGCGACAGCCGAGTGCCGCAAAAAGCTGGCGCCGCTCTTTCAATTCACGGCGCCCGAGATGGCGTTTCTGGACGCCGTTCTTGAACGAGGCGAAATCAACGCCTCGTCTCTCGATGCATCACAATCCGTGCGGGCGGCGATCGAGGCTTGCCCGGCGTTGCGTTGGAAAGCGCAGAATGTCAAAGCATGGAAATCCGATGACAAGTCTCTGGCGCCACGCACGAGGCGCGGGCGACGTAAGAATGAGAAGCACCTTCCGTGAGATGTGGACCCATTCGACCAGATTCCCGGTCGGGAGGCGCATAACGTGACCTTCGGGTGGCAATGGCTTCCCGAGGAACCGCAGCGGCGGCCAAAATATCGGGAAACTCACCTCGCTGCTCCCCCACTGGAGCTCATTGCTCGTGCTCCTGTTCGCTGCCTTTGCCATCGACACGCTCAGCGTCTCTTTTGTCGAGCGCGGCTTGTTGTTCACGGCGAAGTTCTTCAAGCCGGCCATCAACTGCGAGCGCCACCACAAGCGGCACCGTCGCGTTTGCGGTCAAGCGACGCTGTGCCTCATGCGCCGCCTCCGCCTGCCTTGCCTCGATGGACGCCAATTGTTCGGCGTCACGAGCGATTGAGCGGGTCGTATCGATCTCGGCTGGCGAACCTACAGGTCTCGCTGTCGTGTCTCTCGCCAGCTTCTCGGCTCGCTCGGCGAGCAGGCGGGCGACGCTTGCCTCCCGATCTTCAACGATGGAAATCGCCCGCGCGTCAGTCACGACAATCGCGAGCGC
>JANYDZ010000393.1 GCA_025363375.1 Hyphomicrobiales bacterium | reverse complement strand
CCGGCCGCCGCGCGGCAAACCGGTGTTGGCTCTCGAAGACGTGTCTCTCGAAATCCGCAAGCTGGAATTTATCGCGCTGCTGGGCCCCTCTGGCTGCGGAAAATCGACGCTGCTTTACATGATCGGCGGGTTTTTGCCGGTTGAAGTGGGCGCCATCCGCGTCAATGGCAAGCCGGTGACGGCTCCGGGGCCTGATCGCGGCATCGTGTTTCAGCATTTTGCGCTGTTTCCGTGGAAAACCGTCAAGCAGAATGTGCTGTACGGGCTTGAACGGCAAGACTTGCCGAACCAGGAACGCGCGGCGCGCGCGCAAAAATTCATCGATATGGTGGGGTTGTCCGGCTTCGAGGATTCGTTTCCCTCGCAGCTTTCCGGCGGCATGAAGCAGCGCTGCGCCATCGCGCGCACTCTGGCCATCGATCCGCAAATCCTGCTCATGGACGAGCCTTTCGGCGCGCTCGACGCGCAGACCCGCCACCTCATGCAGGACGAGTTGCTGGGCATCTGGCGGCGCTCGCCGAAAACCGTGATTTTTGTGACGCACGATGTGCAGGAAGCGGTTACTCTGGCCGACCGCGTCGCGGTGATGTCGGCGCGGCCTGGCAAAATCATGAAAATCGTCGACGTCGGCCTCGACAAGTCCGATCCGCATTTGCAGCGGACAAAAGCCTTCGCCGACAAGGTCGATGAGCTCTGGGGTCTCGTGCGCGACGAAGCTATCAAGGCGCAACAGGGGAGGGCGCTTGCGTGACGCGCCTCATGCGCTATCTCCCGCTGTTGATCCTGGCGCTGACTTGGGAGTTCGTGTCGCGCACGGGACTGGTGTCGAGTTCGGCGCTGCCCTCGCTCACTGGCGTGGGCGAGGCGTGGCTGGGCTTGCTGCGCGACGGCGACCTGTGGACGCATGGGGCGTCCTCGATGTGGCGGCTTGCGGCGGGTCTTTTCTGCGCCATAATCATCGGCATCACGCTTGGCATCGGCATGGCCTGGTGGAAATCGGCGGACCTTGTTCTGGGGCCTTTCGTCGAAATTTTTTATCCGCTGCCGAAATCGGCGCTGATTCCCGTGACGGCGCTCTGGCTCGGCTTCGGCGACGGCTCTAAAATTCTGCTCATCGCGCTCGGCTGCATGTTGCCGGTGACCATCGGCGCCTACAACGGCGCGCGCTCGGCCGACCGGACCCTCGTTTGGTCGGCGCGCAGCATGGGCGCGAGCAAGCTGCGGATGTTGCGCGATGTCGTGGTGCCGAGCGCGCTGCCGGAGTTGCTCAGCGGCATCCGCACGGCGCTGGCGATCTCCTTTGTGCTGCTGGTCGCCTCCGAGTTGGTCGTGGCGCGCGCGGGATTGGGCTATCTCATCGGCTTTCTGGGCTCCAATGGAACCTATGAGCCGATGTTCGCGGTGGTGCTCACCGTGGCGTTTCTGGGGTTTGTCGCGGACCGGCTCTATCAGGCTTTCACACGCAGGGTGTTCGCATGGCGGGAGTGATTGAAGAACGCGCCGACGAACCCGGCTTTTTGTCGAGGCTCGGCCATGGCCTCGCCCGCTGGAGCCTGGTGATCGGACTGTTCGTTTTGTGGGACGCGCTGGCGCGCGGCGGCGCCTTCACGCCGTTCATGTTGCCTTCGCCGCAAAGCGTCGCGCTGCGCATCTGGGCGGACGCGACGGGGGGCGAATTGTTCATCAACATCGGCTTGACGCTGTATCGTTCCATGACCGGCTTTTTCATCGCCGCCGTGCTCGGCGTTTCCATTGGCCTGTTCATGAGCCGCAGCGCGGGCGCGCGCTGGTTTTTCGATCCCGTTATTTCCGTCGGCTTTCCCATGCCGAAGATCACGTTTCTGCCCGTCATCGTGCTGTGGCTGGGCTTTTACGACACGGCGAAAATCTCGATGATCGTTTTCGACACGGTTTTTCCCGTCATCACCGGCACGCTCGTCGGCATGCAAAGCGTCGAGAAAGAGCTGGTCTGGTCGGCGCGCAACATGGGCGCGAAGGAGCGCGAATTGCTGTGGCAGATCATGCTGCCTGCCGCCTCGCCGCAGATCATGACGGGATTGCAGGTGGCGCTGCCGATCTCGGTGATCGTCGCCATTGTCGCGGAAATGCTGATGGGCGGCTACGGGTTGGGCGGCGCCATGATGACGGCGTCGCGCTTTGCCAACTCGGTCGGCGTCTTTGCCGGCATCGTCGAAATCGCGGTGATCGGCTACGTGATGGTCAAGACCATGTCGATAATCCGCCGCAGGCTTCTGATCTGGCATCAGGAAGCCAGCGAGCCGACGACGGCTTAGTTCAGCAAAGCTCTCACTCAAAGCAAAAGGCCGCCGGCGAGTGATCTCGTCCGGCGGCTTTCTTT
>JANYDZ010000332.1 GCA_025363375.1 Hyphomicrobiales bacterium | reverse complement strand
CTGACGACCTGGGCATAGGCGGTGGCGTGGCCCTGGCCGTTGCTCTGGGTGCCAATGGTCACGCTGAAGCCGCCGTCGTCGTCGAGCGTGACGGCGCCGGCCTCGCCCTCGCCCCATGCGGTGCATTCGATGTAGCTGGCGATTCCCACGCCGTGCAGTTTTTCACGCGGCGCGCTTTGTTTTGATTTGCGCGTGATGTTTGCCGAAATCGCGCGTCGCATGGCGGCTTCGAAATCGCCGACGTCATAGACGCGGTCGGTGAGGGTTTTGTAGGGCATTTGGGCGGGTTTGATGAAATTTATGGCGCGGATGTCTGCTTGTGAAAGTTGCATTTCGCGCGCGCATTTATCAACGAGCCGTTCGATTAAATAGGCCGCCTCCGGCCGCCCGGCGCCGCGATAGGCGTCGACGGGCGGGCGGTGTGTATAGGCGCAGCGCAGGCGCGCGTGGAAGGCGCCGACATGGTAGGGGCCGGTTGCCATGGTGAGTCCAAGCCATGGAATATAGGGAGCAAAAGCAGAGAGATAGGCTCCGAGGTCGGCGCGAACGTCAATCCGCAGGGCGAGGAATTTTCCGTCGCGGTCCAGCGCCATTTCGGCGCTGGAAAGATTGTCGCGGCCATGGGAATCGGCGAGGAAATGCTCAGTTCGCTCGCACACCCAGGCGACGGGTTTGCCGCAGAGTCTGGCGGCTTCCAGCACCAGGGCGTATTCGCGGTAGGCGAAGGCCTTGGGTCCGAATCCGCCGCCGACATCGGGGGTTTTCACGCGCAATTTTTCGCGCGGGATTTTGAAAACGGAATCCGCCAGAGTCGCGCGCAAACCATGCACGCCCTGGCTGGCGGCGGTGAGAATAAAGCTTTGATGTTCAGCGTCAAATTCGCCGATCGCCGCGCGCGGCTCAAGATAATGGGCGCAGACGCGGTTGTTGACGATTTCCACGCGCGCGATTTTATGCGCGGTCGTGAAAATGGCGTCGCATTGCGCGCGGTCGCCCATCTCCTTTTCGACGGCGAGATTGCCGGGAATATGGTCCCACACCAGCGGCGCGCCGGGCGCCAGCGCCGCTGCGATGGAGGCGACCGCGGGCAGGGGTTCGTAAACGACTTCAATGGCTTCGAGCGCGTCGCGGGCGGAAAATTCGTCGTCGGCGACGACCAGAGCGAGCGCGTCGCCGACGTGCCTCGCTACAGCTTTGGCGAGCAAGGGGTAGGGCGGCAAGGCCATGGAGTCGATCGGCGCCTCGCAGGGCAAACCGCCGAGATGCGCGATTTCCGGCGGGGCGATCACCGCGCGCGTTTTCTTGCGCAATTCATCGATTCCCCGCAGCGTAAACCGCGCGTTCGCATGGGTGGACCGCAACACCATCGCAACCAGCGCGCCAGGCGGAATCACGTCCGCGGTGAAGCTGCCTTCCCCGCGCAAAAGCCGCGCGTCCTCGACGCGGGGGACGCTTTGGCCCAATCCAAATCTGGAAACTTGCCCGGATTGCGCGGTCATGGCGGGCTCCTGTTGGCCCCTCAGTCTTTCAAAACGCTTTCTCCCGCGCCCTGCCATTCCAGCATGCCACCGGTGAAATGGGCGCGCACGTCGGGCCTTCCACCAGCCTGGGCTTGACCTAAAGCCGTGATCGAGCGCTTTCCCGAGCGGCAGTGCAGCACCACCCGCTGGCCGGGTTTTGCGGCCGGCAGGGCCTCGGGCCTGAAGGCCGAGAGCGGATTGAAGGTCGCCCCGGGAATTCGCCCCGCCGCCCATTCATTGGCCTCGCGCACATCGACGAGGGCGATGGAGCCGTCGGCGAGGCCTTTTTTGAGGTCCGCGAGAGGTACGTCCTCGACGATAATCTGGGCGGTCATTGATGGGCTCCGGATCTGTGGCGTGGGCTGTTGCATAGCGTGTTTGCGGGACCAGCGACAGCATGGCCGAATTAGACAACGAGGGTCATGGGATCATCCGTCGATGCCGATGTCCGCGTATCCGCGAAAGCGCATATTCTGAAAAGTGGAATGCATCAAGCATGGGTCGTATCGGAAACCGCGGATGTTGTGTCGGGCGGTTTGCGCCCAGCGGAGAGCCTCGCCCCTGAACCTCCCGGTCCAGGAACCGGGAGGGGAGCGACGGCGCCTGTCGGGGTTCCGCGCCTCACACCCCCATCGCCTCCCGCGCTACGAAAACAGCCGCCGCCAACCCCAGCACGATGAAGGGATGGAGCTTTGGGCGCCAACTCATCACAGCGCCCGCCGCCAACGCCACAACCCAAGTCATCGGGCGTCCGCCCGAGAGGTTCATCACCGCCAGCGCGCCGGCGAAGATGAGGCCAACCGCAATGGGAGCCAGGCCGGATTCGATGGCTGTGTGCCATTGGTGGCCGCGATGTCTGTCGTAGAGGCGGGCGGCGAAATAGCAGAGCAGGGAGGCGGGGCCGAACAGGGCCAGCGTCGCCGCCAGCGCCCCCCACCAGCCCGCGACCTTCCAGCCGATGAGGGTGGTGAGCATGGCGCCAGGGCCGGGCGCTGTGCGGGCGATGGCGAAGAGGTCGATGAATTCGCGCGCGGTGAGCCATTGCCAGACGTCCACCGTCTCGTGCTGCATGGGCGCGAAAATGCTGGGTCCGCCGCCGATGGAGAGCAGCGAAAAAGGGGCGAAGACATAGACGAGGGCAAGCAGGGGATTGTCACGCATGTGGTTTGTCGGTTCGGGGTTTGTCAGGTTGCGGCGGCGCTTTTTTTCCGCGCGCAAAAGCGAGCGCGATGGAGAGGGGCGCGGCGACAAGAGCCACCGGCAGCAGCGGCCATTTCAGCACGCCGATGGCGAGGAAGACGGCGAGGGCGATGAGGATGGGCGGAGGTTTTCTGCAGGAATGAACAGCGCCCATGTAGCCCAGGCGCAGGATCATGCCGATCGCGGCGGCGGCGATGCCGTCCATCGCCGCGTGAAAACCGGGAATTTTGATCGCGTCCTGGTAAACGGAGGCCAGCGCGATGCAGAGGAAAAAGGGCCCCGTGAGCACCGCGACAAGACTGACGACGGCGCCGACGGGTCCGCGCAACAACTGGCCGATATAGACCGCGAGATTGGTGACATTGGCGCCGGGCAGAACCTGTCCCAGCGCGACGCCGGACATGAATTGCTCCTGGTTGAGCCAGTTGCGTTTGAGCACGGTCTCCCGGTGAAACCAGGCGATGAGGCCGCCGCCGAAACTGGTGGCGCCAATCATGAAGAAGACGCGGAAGATATGGCGGAGCGGGACGGGCGGGGGGGTGACGGGCATGAAGGCCTTGAGCAAGATACGGTGGAATGGACGATTCAGTCTCTCCCTCCCCGTGAAAAACGGGGAGGGAGAGACGGGATTTGCGAGCGCGTTCTAGTTCGCTGCGGGGCGCGGATGGTTCCGCGATTGGTTCAATGTCATTGCAATCTCTCTTTCCCGGGCATCATGACAGGGCGGGGTCGCCGCGCAAAGGCGCGGCCGCGCGAACGCCTCAGAGGGCTTGACAGGAGGCGCGCGCAAAGCGCCTATCAGGCCGGAATTTTTCAGGGAGAAAGTCATGAAACGCACAAGACGCGATCTCTTCAAATCCGCCGCCGTCGCCGGCGCAGGCGCGGCTTTGGCCGGCGATTCCGCGCAGGCGCAGGCCGGACCGAAAATGCTGTTCGAGGCGGCGCGCGCGACCATTCCGATCGTCGGTTCGAGCGATGTTTTCGCGGTGCGCCGCATTTACTGCATCGGGCGCAACTACGCCGCTCATTCGCGCGAGATGGGATCGGACCCGACGCGCGAGCCGCCGTTCTTTTTCCAGAAGCCGACCGACGCGATCCAGAACGTGAAAATCGGCGACGTCGCCGATCATCCCTATCCCTCGCTGACGAAAAACTACCACTACGAGGTGGAACTGGTCGCGGCGCTGAAAACCGGCGGGCGCAATATTTCCCTCGACAAGGCGCTCGACCACGTGTTCGGCTACGCCGTCGGCCTCGACATGACGCGGCGCGATTTGCAGCAGGCGCTGGCCAACGAGAAGAAGCCCTGGGAAATCGGCAAAAGCTTCGACCGTTCGGCTCCGCTCGGGCCCATTCATCCCGTCGACAAGGTTGGGCATTTCACGCAAGGGGCGATTTCGCTCGCGGTCAACGGAATTGTGAAGCAGAACGCCAATCTCTCCTTCATGATCTGGAGCGTCGCCGAGCAGATCGCGAAATTGTCGGAAGCCAACGAATTGTTCCCCGGCGACATCATCTATTCCGGCACGCCGGAGAATGTCGGGCCTGTGGTGAAGGGCGACGTGATCCTGTGCAAGATCGAGAAGCTGCCGGACATGTCGGTAAAGATCGTGTGAGGCTTGCGCCAGCGATTGACGAAAAGCGGCGCGGTCGCGCGAACGCGCCGCGCATTTGCGGGAGGTTGAATGTCCGCGTTTCCTGAAGCGCAGCTTTCTCATGTCGGCTACTATGTTCGCGACCTCGACAAGATGGTCGCTTTCTACAAGCGCGTGTTCGGACTTGTGGTGACGGACCAGGGGGTGTCGACGCGGCCGGGGTCGCCTACGATGGCGTTCCTGAGCCGTAATCCCGACGAACACCATCAGATCGCGCTCGCCACCGGGCGCGGCGCCGAGGCGCCGACGACGGTCAATCAGATTTCGTTCCGCGTCGCCGGTCTCGAGGATGTGCGGACGTGGCACCTGCGGCTGGCGGGGCTTGACGTCGGCCCCGTCGACGCGCGCAATCACGGCAACGCCTGGAGCCTGTATTTTCTCGATCCCGAAGGCAATCGCCTCGAAATTTACACGCCGAGCGAATGGTACGTCAGCCAGCCCTTCGGGCAGACTTTCGATCCGCGCAAAAGCGCGCGTGAACTGCGCGAAGAGACCGCCGCGATGGTGGCGCGCGACCCCACGCATTGCCCGGCGGGCGAATGGTCGGCGAAGGTCGCCGCCGCGCTTGTCTGAAATTTCTCAACCCAAAGGAAACGAAAATGAAAATCGCCTATTTCAACGACTGGCGCCTCGGCGTTCTGAAGGGCGCCGATCACATCGTCGACGTGACGGACATCGCCAGCGGCGGCGCCAGGGCCGCGCCGCACGATCTCGTCAACGACGTCATCGCGCGTTGGGACCACTTCAAGGGCCTCTTTGCGGCCGCCGTGTCGAAGGACGCGGGCGTCGCGCTCGCCTCCGTCAAACTGCGGGCGCCGCTGCCGCGCCCCGTCAACATCGCCTGCATGGCGGTGAACTACATGGAGGACGGCACGCGCGCCGAGCCGGCGCCGATCAACACGTTCATGAAATCGCCGATGTCCATCATCGGACCGAACGAGACCATGAGGCTGCCGGACATTCCCTCCAGCGTCTTTGAGGGCGAGGCGGAGATCGCGCTCGTCATCGGCAAGCACGCCAGCCATGTGAAGGCCGCCGACGCCGCGCAATACATCTTCGGCTATATGAATTTCATCGACGGCTCCGCGCGCGGCGTGCAGCCGGCGGCGCAAAGTTTCTACCAGATGAAATCGCGCGACACTTTCGCGCCGATCGGGCCCTGGATCGTCACGGCCGACGAGATTCCAAACCCGCAGAAGCTGCAAGTGAAGCTTTGGAACAACGGCGTTCTGAAGCAGAACTACAACACCAGCGACATGGCGCACGACATTCACCGCAGCGTTGAGTTCGTGACCTCGATCCACGCGTTGGCGCCCGGAGACATCATCGCGCTTGGCACCAACCACCGCGGCCTGCACGCGTTCCAGGACGGCGACGTGGTGGAGCTTGAAGTCGAGGGCGGACTCGGGCGCCTGAAAATCAACGTGAAGGACGATCTCAAGCGCACATGGCCGCGCGAGACGCGGCTGGAGCGGCAAAACAAGGGCGAGGAGCCGTTGGCCAAACAGATCAGCGGCAAGTACGCGAAGTAGTTTTCAAGAGGCGGTTGCGCGCGCGTTCATCTCAATCCGCGCGCGGCTCACCATTCCTTCTGCACAGGGTCTTCGATCGCCTCTTCCAGCGGGTTCTTCGGCTTGAAGAGGGACGGCGGACGCAGGCGCCCGTCGGCGCCGATTTGGTCCATGTCGCAATAGATTTCGAATTCGTAGCCGTCGGGATCGAAGAAGTTGATGCTGATGTTGCATCCCGCGCCCTTGCGGCCCTCGAAGGTGATCGGGATGTTGTTGGCCTTGAACCAGGCCTTGGCTTTTTTCAGCACTTCAATGTCCGCGACTTCGAAGGCGAGATGTTCCATCTGCAATCCGCCGGCCATGTCGCGCCGCGGCGTTTTGCCTTTTTTCATGGGTTTGAGGCCAATGCCGTGATGATCGGCGCCGCAACGGAAAAACACCATGCCGTGGGAATTGCGATCGGTCTCGACGAAGCCCATGACTTCGCGCCAGAATTTCGCGGTGCGCTCGATGTCGGTCACTTCATAGACGAAATGTCCGAGCTTGTTGCACTTGATGGGGGACTCGCCGACGTAGTTTTCAGGGTGGTAGCGCTCGGTCAGGCTATGCGCCTTTTCGCGGCGCTCCTCGGTGATATTGGAGATTTTGTTCTGGATGTTCATGCGGTGGCTCCCCTGAAAGGACTGGCGGTTGCGGATAGGTTATGGATAAGTCTACAGCGGACAAGGGCGTTGATCCAGCCCAAGGCGAAAGCGGTTCCCAGGTCTAACATCAAGGGCTCCGTGAACGTCTTTGGGGCCAGATCGTCTGTTTGGGCCGCGCGGCTCCGCGCAGCGACGGCGGAGAAATGAAATGTCGCTACGCCGCCTGATTTTGTTCGTTCTTGGAGATAG
>JANYDZ010000325.1 GCA_025363375.1 Hyphomicrobiales bacterium | reverse complement strand
CCGGGAATCCCGACAATTCCAGACCAGATTGCGGCGGACAAGAAGCCGTATTACACGGCCCTGGAGCAAGCGGATCGTCAGTGGCGGCTTGAGAAAATTGATCTGTCGGCCATGACATCCATGATGGAAAGCATGCTCGCTATCCAGCTCTTCAAGGCGACTGAAGAAGCCGGAATTTAATTTCCAATTTCAAACTGAGACACTACCGGGCTTTTGTTGCCCGAGCGGCAACCCTGAGGCAACGCCGCCCGTGAACAAGCGGGCTTGCGCTTCACCCCCACGGCCCCTTCCGCTTGGCGGGCGCAGCGGGCGTCTCCGGAGGCTCCCCTGCCCCCTCCGCCGCAATCGGCCCGCTATCCCTCCCGCCGGCGTAACGCACCAACGCTTCCACCCGCGCGGAAATCGTGGGATGCGTCGAGAGCCAGTCGCTTTCCTCGCGCTGGTCCGGGCTTTCGATGAAGAAGGCGCTCATGCGCGATGGCAAGGCGGGGATGGCCGCGTGGGACTCGATTTTGCGCAGGGCGGAGATCATCGCGTCGGGGTTCTTCGTCAGTTCCACCGAGCCCGCGTCCGCCAGAAATTCGCGCCTGCGCGAAATAGCCAGACGGATCAGCACCGACAGGCCCCACGAAATCGCCAGCACGGCGACCGCCACAACGACGGCAATCACCACGCCGCTGTTGTTTCCGCTTGAACGGCGGTCGTCGTTTTCACCGGGACGGCGCGGCGACCACCCAAAGGGGAAGTCCCAGTTGCGCGCGCAAATGTCGGCGACAAAAGCGATGATGCCCGCGAAAATCGTCGCGATCACCATCAGTTGAACATCCTTGTTGCGGATATGCGTGAGTTCGTGACCCAGCACCGCCTCAAGCTCTTCCGGGGTGAGATTCTCCATCAGGCCGCGCGTCACGCTGATTGAATATTGCCCCTCGCGCAGGCCCGAGGCGAAGGCGTTGAGCCCGTCGCTCTCGATAATCATCAGCGCGGGCATGTTAATGCCGCGCGAGATGCAAAGGTTCTCCAACGCGTCGTAAAGTTTGGGCGCCTGGGCGCGCGCGACGCCGCGCGACCCCGTTGCGTAATCGATCATGTTCCGATGAAAGAAGAAGGCGATGACGAACCAGACGCCGGCGCCAACAAAGGCCCAGGGCCACGATTGTTGATAATACACCCACGCACGGGCGAAAATCTGCCGCGCCGCGCCGCCGCCCGTAAACGCCGCCGCCAGCAGTGTTATGGAATACAACACGGCCAGCAGGAGGCCGACGAAGCTGGCCAGCAGGTAGATCGTGCGCAGCCGGTTGGCGCGAATATGCGTATAGAGACCGTAGGCGGGCAACATGCCGGGTCCTTCGCGTTAAACGCTGAAGTTCAGAACTTTACCTGCGGCGGCGTGCTGGCTACCTTGCGTTCGGCCTCGTCCAGATTGAAGAATTCCTGCGGCGCAAAACCCATGGAACCGGCGAAGAACACGCCGGGAACGCCTTCGCGCGAGGCATTGTATTCCGCCGCCGCATTGTTGAAGAACCGCCGCGCCGCGGCAATCTTGTTTTCGATGTCGGTCAACTGATTCTGCAATTCGAGAAAGTTCTGATTGGCTTTCAGATCGGGATAGGCCTCCGACAGGGCAAAGAGTTTGCCGAGCGCGCCCGACAACATGCCCTCGGCCTGCGCCTGCGCCGCGGGACCTTGCGCGCTCATGGCTGAATTGCGCGCCTTGACGACATCCTCGAGCGTGCCGCGCTCATGCGCCGCGTAACCTTTGACCGTCTCGATAAGGTTGGGGATGAGGTCGTGTCGCTGCTTCAATTGCACGTCGATGTCGCCGAACGCCTGCTTGCACCGCTGCCGCAATCCCACGAGGCCGTTGTAACTGGCGACGCCCCACAAGACGATTGCGGCGACCAGCCCAAGAAAAATCCAGGTTCCCATGCCGCATCCCCTTCGGTTCGCAGTCCGGAACGCCGGACGAGCGCATCATAGACCGATCCCGCCGCAACCGCCTACAGCGCCAATCCCCGGCGCGCTCACTTCTTCGCCGACTTGAACATGCTCAAGTCCGGCGGCGCCTGGTTTTTTTTCGTCGGCATCAGCTTGCCGTCGGCGCTCACAATGTAGTTTTCCGCGCCGATGCGCATATGCGTATTGTTCTGCGCGCAATCGTTCTGCACCCAATAGGGGCGCCGGTCCGCGCCGCGGATCGCCGTCTGTTTCTTCACGTAAGGCCGCGTCAGCGCGTTGTCGATCACGGTGATCTCGTCGTAGAGAATGTTCGAATCGGCCTTGTCGAGGTAGATTTTTTCCTTGATGACGGCCTCGCCATCCTCGTGAAATGGAATCCCCGTGACCTCGTAGCCGCGCGGCAGCTTGAGATAGCGCGTTTCCACCTCGAGCGCGGTGAATTTGCCGGAGCCGTCCTCCTCGATCCATCTGCCCAGCGAAGTGCCGGCGAAGGAGGGCTGCGGCTCCTTCGGCCAGTCGCGGCCGTCGGTGTAAATGCGCCGGACCGCGTCGTCCTCGTGGCTGATCAGGATATAGGTGATCTCGGGCAGAACGATCATTTCCATGGGGTCGTAGAGGTTCATCATCCCAGGCATGCCCGCGGGGATGCAGAAGGTCGGACCCCAGTTTCCGGTGCCGCCTTTCTGGATGTCCGCTTTGATGCCGTCCCATACTTTTTGATACTCGGGCGTCAACGGCGGCGGACCGGCGATGGGGAGCCAATTGTTGGGATTGCGCGGCTCGCGCGACCATTGCCCCTTGAAGTCGGGAAATTTGCTGAAATCGACGCCTTCGGCGGCGACCGGTCCCGCCAGCGCGGCGATCGCCAACGCAAGGGCGCAAATCGACCCACGGTAATTCATGGCGTTCTCCCTGATGTTCGCCAAAGGCCGCGCGGGACCGCCGGCGCTTTTGTGTCGACAGGCAATTGCCGGGAAGACTACACCGGTCACGCGGGAGGGCGAAAGGTCTAAATCCACCCCGCGTTGCGCGCCCGCCAAGCCCGCGCTAAACCCGCCCCATGAGCTTGCAAAATCCCACCGACCGCCTCGTCATCGCGCTGGCGCAAATCAGTTGCGTCGTCGGCGATGTCGCCGGCAACGCCGCGCGGATTCGCGACGCGCGCGCCAGGGCTGCGGGCGCCGACATCGTCATGTTCTCGGAGCTGTTTCTGGCGGGCTATCCGCCCGAAGATTTGGTGCTCAAGCCGGCTTTTCAGGAAGCTTGCCGGGCGACTCTGGAGGCGCTCGCGCGCGAGACCGCGCAGCCCGGCCCGGCGCTGCTGGTGGGCTTGCCCTGGGTTGAGGACGGCCATTGCCACAACGCCTACGCGCTGCTCGACAATGGCCGCATCGAGGCGGTGCGCTTCAAGCACGATTTGCCCAATTATGGCGTCTTCGACGAGAAGCGCGTGTTCACGCCGGGCCCGTTGCCCGGGCCGATTTCGTTTCGCGGCGCGCGGCTGGGACTGCCTGTCTGCGAGGACATCTGGGGCGAAGACGTCGTCGAATGCCTGGCGGAAACCGGCGCGGATATATTGCTCGTGCCGAATGGCTCGCCCTATTGGCGCGGCAAACACGAGGAGCGCTTGCAGGTCGCCGTCGCGCGGGTGACGCAAAGCGGCCTGCCGATGATCTATCTCAATCAGGTCGGCGGACAGGAGGAACTCGTCTTCGACGGAGGCTCGTTTGCGCTCAACGCCGACCGCTCGCTCGCCTGCCAGCTGCCGGCGTTTCGCGAAGACATCGCGCTCACAACATGGGAGCGCCGCGCGGGAAGCTGGGTCTGCGCGAACGCGCCGCGCGCGCTGCTGCCCGAAGGCGACGAGGCCGACTACGCCGCCTGCGTCATGGGCCTGCGCGACTACGTCGACAAGAACCGGTTTCCCGGCGTCGTCATGGGCCTTTCCGGCGGCGTTGATTCCGCGCTCTGCGCCGCGCTGGCGACGGATGCGCTCGGCGCCGCGCGCGTGCATTGCGTCATGCTGCCCTACAAATTCACCTCGGGCGAGTCGCTGAACGACGCGGAGCTCTGCGCAAAGGCGCTCGGCGTGCGTTATGACTCCTTGCCGATCGCGCCCGCCGTGGAGGGCCTCGAGGCCGTGCTGGCGCCGCTGTTCGCCGGCAAGCCGCGCGACATCACCGAGGAGAACCTGCAAAGCCGCGCGCGCGGCGCCTTGCTCATGTCGGTCTCCAACAAGTTCGGCCCCATGGTGGTCACGACGGGAAACAAGTCCGAGATGAGCGTCGGCTACGCCACGATCTACGGCGACATGAACGGCGGCTTCAATCCCATCAAGGACCTCTACAAGATGCAGGTGTTCCGCCTGTGCGAATTGCGCAACCGCTGGAAGCCGCCAGGCGCGCTCGGCCCCGACGGCGAGGTGATTCCGAAGAATATCATCGCCAAGCCGCCGTCCGCCGAGCTGCGCGAGAACCAGAAGGATCAGGACTCGCTGCCGCCCTACGAAGTCCTCGACGACATTCTCGAATGCCTTGTGGAAAAGGAAATGCGCGTGTCGGACGTCGTCGCGCGCGGACATGAACCCGCGGTGGTCAAGCGCGTCGAGGGCCTGCTCTACACCGCCGAATACAAGCGCCGGCAAAGCGCGCCGGGCGTGAAAGTGACGAAAAAGAATTTTGGGCGCGACCGGCGCTATCCCATTGTGAACCGCTTCCGCGATTCCGGCGAGGCCGCCAAAGCGCCGGACGCAAGCATCGCGCCGAAGAAAATGGTGGGCGGGGCGGAAAGGTTTGAGGAATAGCGGGTTGTTTTCCGTCTCCGTTCCGCACCGGAAAAAAAGGGCGGCTCCTACTTCAACACCAGCGTCGCCGCGTCCATCGCGGTCCGATACAGCCCCTGCTCCTTGCCGATATCGATCCACAGCTGCAAATCCGCCGGCGACGCCGCCGCCACCAGCGTTGGAAACTCCGGCGCCGCCACGTTGAAATTCTTTTTTTCAATCTCGCGGCATTCCTCGACATTCGTCTTGATGTAGACAATCGCTTCTTCCAGCGCGCCGCGAAATCCGGCTATGATCGCCGGGTTTTTCTTTGCGTAGTCGCCCGTGACCATCCAGTTCGTCACCATAAAGTCGGGCGACACCTCCGCGAAGTATTCCGCCGCGACCACGCCGACGCCGCTTTTCAGAATGATGGTGCGGATGGGCTCGGTCACGGTGACGGCGTCGAGCGTGCCGCTCTTCAGCAAGTCGGGCATCTGCGGGAATTGCGCCTCGATGAAGGCGATGTCCCGGGGATCGATTCCTTTGATCTTCAGCCAGCGCCGCAACAAAATATCCATGGAGGATTTCAGCCCGGCGACGCCGATTTTCGCGCCTTTCAAATCCTCGGGTTTCGCATAGGCGAAATCCTTGCGCACGACGAGGCTTTTGGACGGCAAATCCTTGCGATGACGCGCGGCGCTGGCGATCAGCACCATATCGAGGCCGCCGTCGACCGCCTGCAAGAACGTCGGCGGCGTCGCCGCGCCTATTTGCAAATCGCCCGACATCATGGCCGCCGGAATATTGTTGATGAGCGGCACGCGCGTCATGGCGGCGTCGATGCCGCGCTTTGCGAAGAAGCCTTTCTCTTTTGCGACGAGCGCGGGGAGAAAATCCGAACTCGTGGGATAACCGATGGAGACTTTGGCCGTCTGCGCGAAAGCGCGCGGCGCGGCGAATGAACCGCCGAGCGCGCTGGCGCCGGCCATAATCTGGCGTCGATTGATCATGTGGTTTCCCCTTGCGTTGCGTCGGCATTTCTACAGCGCCTTGACTTAAAAGAGAAAGGCCGCCCTGCGGCGGCCTTTCCATTGTCGTGACCACGGTCCGGAGGGACCTTGATGGCGCCGCTTACGCGGGGCAAGCCTCATTTACATCAGGAGACCAGGTCCCGGATACCGACGACCGCGGTTGAAGACAATGAGACACCAGATCACCTCCTTTCGATTGTTGACGACATTCGAAGTGTCATTCGGATTTTTGATTCTGTCAAAGATTGATTGCGCTTTAATTGAGCGCGCAACGGCGCAATTTCAGTCGGGCGCCCGAAATGCGCCCTTCGTTCCCGCAACGTTCGCCCGCAACGTTCGCCAGCGGTTGACGCGCGTGTGCGATTGCCGTTGAATCGGCCCATCCGAACGCATTGGGATTTGCATCATGGGAGAAACGACGCCCGCCTCGTCGGGCGATGGCACAGCCGGGGTTTTGAGCGTCGGCGGCGTGAAGCTTGAAGCGGTCACCCGCGGACATGGCGAGACCATCCTGTTTCTGCATCCCGAAAACGGCCTTGACCCGCGCGCGCCTTTTCTCGACCTGCTTGCGCAAAGCGCCCGCGTCGTCGCGCCCTGCCATCCAGGTTTCGGCCATTCCGACCTGCCGCGCGGCTTCACGCACATCGACGATCTCGCCTATTTCTATCTCGATCTCCTGGAAGAGCACGACCTCGCCGGCGTCACGCTCGCGGGCGTCGGCCTTGGCGGCTGGATCGCGGCGGAAATCGCGATCAAATCGACCGAGCGCGTCAAACGCCTGGTTCTCGCCGACGCGTTCGGCGCGAAATTCGGCAAACCCATGGAGCGGGAGATCGCCGACATCTTCGCCCAAACGCCGCAAAATCTGGCGCTGCTGAACTACCACAATTCCGCTCTCGGCGATTTTGACGGAACCAGGCTCAGCGACGATGAAGCCCACGTCGTCGCGCGCAACCGCGAGGCCGCGGCGCGTTACGGCTGGTCGCCTTTCATGCACGACACGAAACTTGTGGCGCGCCTGCACCGCGTCAAAATCCCGACGCTGGTTTTGTGGGGCGACAGCGACGGCGTCGTAAAGCCCGACTATGGCCGCGCCTTCGCGCAAAAAATTCCCGGCGCCGCGTTCAAACTCATCGAGCGCTGCGGGCATTTTCCGCACATCGAGCGCCCCGACGCGTTCGTCGCCGAAATTCAGTTGTTCATGCGCGCCTGAAAGCGCAACCCAACCCGCACGCGAGAAAGCCCATGCGCGCCTATCATATGACGGAACAGCCTTATCCGGAGGCGTTCGAGACCAAGCCGACGACGCTTCGCGTCAATCTTCCGCGCGACGTCTGCGATCCCAGGACCGCGGCGGACCGCTTTCACCGCTACTACGACGAATGGATGCTGTGCGACGAGCTCGGCCTCGACATCTTTGTCAACGAGCATCATCAGACCGCGACGTGCATGGCCTCCACCGTCATCGTCACGCTTTCGATTCTGGCGCGGCAGACGAAGAACGCGCGCCTGCTTGTGCTGGGCTATCCCATCGGCCATCGCGGCGATCCGCTGCGCGCGGCCGAGGAGCTCTGCACCATCGATCTGATCTCG
>JANYDZ010000303.1 GCA_025363375.1 Hyphomicrobiales bacterium | reverse complement strand
CATCATCGTGCCCTGGCTGAAGCCGACGATGGCGAGTTTGCCGTCGTCGAGGCCGAGAGCCCGCAATTCGGCGTCGAGAAAGGCGTCGAGGGTGGGGCGCGCCGCCGTCGCGCCCGTCCAGCGCTCGGAGGGGTCGCGCATGGTCAGCGGGAACCATTGCCGCCCCATGGGCGAGCCGGCGCAGCGTTCGGGCGCGTCCGGCGAGACGAAGGCGCTGTCCGGCAGCAGCTTCTGCCATTGCTTGCCGAGATCGATG
The DNA here is from genome assembly GCA_025363375.1 of Hyphomicrobiales bacterium. GTDB lineage: Bacteria > Pseudomonadota > Alphaproteobacteria > Rhizobiales > Beijerinckiaceae > Terripilifer. Next base: position 3,612 of record JANYDZ010000303.1, on the reverse strand, counting down.
AGATCCTTCCCGTCGGCGCCATAGCCATGGAGAAACACCACGAGCTGTTTGGCGACGCCGGATTTGGCGGGAAGGCGGGGGCCTGTGAGAGTGGGGGCGGGTGCGTTCATGCGGGTTATGTGGCGGGGCGGGCGCGCGGCGTCAAGCGCGCGGCGCCCGCCCGATTCACAAGCTACTGCAAAGTCACCCTGTTCACCACCGCGCCATCGGCGCCGCGCACGCCCTGCACGCGCACTTTTGCCCCCGCTTTCACCAACGCCCTGTCGGCGTTGTCGATGCGGGTGACCGGCACGCCGGGGTCCAGAATCAGTTCGCTCTCGCCGCCGGGAAACTTCACCTTGATGTTGTTGCTGCCGCCAACCACCGCAGCGCCGGTCACAGTGGCGTTGGTCATGGTCTGGTTGCGCGCGTCGTTCATCGGGCGCTGGCCTTCGCCGACGCCGCGCAGCGCTTCCGGGAAGATGCGCAATTCCGTCGAATGCAGCTTGCCGTCTTCCTTGCGCACGGCGGCGGAGGCGACGAAATCGTTCGGCTTGATGTCGGCGAGCGTGGCCGCCTTGTTTTGCAGCACCACCAATTGCGGCGCGAGCTTGAAGGACTCCACGGCGCCGCCCTCGTCGCTTTTCACGGAGATCGAGGTTGCGTCGAGTTTGTCGACGACGCCCATCACGTTGAGGGCGTTGGGGGCCTGGGCGAAAGCCGGGCCGGCGGCGAGGGTCAGGAGCGCGGCGGCGAAAAGGGATTTGATTTGCATGGCGTTTCCTCGTTGTTCAGATGTTGCGGCCTCCGCGGCCGATCGATTGCAACCGTAACAGCGCGGGCGCGAAATGGAAATACATTCGGCAAGCGCAAATCCGCCGGTCATGGTAACATTGCGCGAAGGAGATCCCCATGTCCGCTGCCCCCGCCGACGATCCCGCCCCGGGCGACAGCTTCGCCTGCGACGCCATCGAGATGGTTGTGGTTCCCCGCGCGCGCGACATCGGCGGCTTCGAGGTGCGCCGCGCGCTGCCGGCGCCGCGCCGACAGATGGTGGGTCCCTTCATCTTTCTCGACCAGATGGGCCCAGCGGATTTTATCGTCGGCGAGGGCATCGACGTGCGTCCGCATCCCCATATCGGGCTGTCAACGCTTACCTATCTGCACGAAGGCGAGATCACGCACCGCGATTCTCTGGGCACCGACATCGTCATTCGTCCGGGGGAAGTGAACTGGATGACGGCGGGGCGCGGCATCGCCCATTCGGAGCGCTCGGGCGCGGATTTCCGCGCGAAAGGCGGGCGGCTTTCGGGCCTGCAAATGTGGGTGGCTTTGCACGCGGGGGACGAGGAGCGCGCGCCGGCCTTTACGCATCTGCGCGCCGATGAATTGCCGCTTGTCGAGGGCGAGGGCAAGCGCGTGCATGTCGTCGCCGGCGGGCTTTATGGCGCAGCCTCGCCGCTGGCGCGTGTCTCAGACGCGGTTTTCGCGGACGTGCAGCTCGAGGCCGGCGCGCGCCTGCCGCTCGACGCGGACATCGAAGAGCGCGCGCTCTATGTCGTCGCGGGCTGGATAGACATAGCCGGCGATGTTTTCGCCGCCGGGCGGTTGATTGTTTTCAAGCCGGGCGACGCGATCACGGTCACGGCCAGAACCGCCGCGCGCTTCGCCCTGCTGGGCGGCCCCGCCATGGACGGGCCGCGTCACATCTGGTGGAATTTCGTGTCGTCGCGCAAGGAGCGCATCGAACAGGCGAAAGCCGACTGGAAGGCGGGGCGGTTTGAGGCGGTGCCGGGCGATTCCGGGTTTATTCCGTTGCCGGAGTGAAGCTCAGGCAATCCTGGCAATGCGACGGCGGCAACATCGCCGTCGCATTGCCGCCGTCCAGCGGCCCCGGCAGGACGAAGGCGGTTTCGCCCGCGCCCATCCCATTTTGACCTGGACTCGGCGCCGTCCAACTTGTTCCCGCCTCGCGAGGCCGGCGCGATAGTGACTTTCGCAAGGCCGCCTGTAGAGTAACGACAGCCGGCGCGCGGCAATTTCGGGGGAGGCGTTGTGATGCGTGGTTATATGCGGGGACTTTTTCTTCTGTGCCTTGCGGGCTTGGCGCGGCCCGCCGCGGCGCAAGGCGCGCTGAATTTCTATTGTTCCGTGCAGATCGAGTGGTGTCAGGGCCTCGCGAACAATTTTCAGCGCGACACAGGCATTCGGGCGGCCGCGACGCAGCGCGGCTCCGGCGAAGCGCTGGCCGCGCTGCGCGCCGAAGCGCAAAACCCGCGCGCCGATGTCTGGTTTGGCGGCACCGGCGATCCGCATCTGGCGGCGGCCGAGGAAAACCTCACGCAAGAGTACGAGAGCCCCAACAACAGCCAACTCCAGCCATGGGCGCTGGCGCAATGGAAGCAGTCGAACAAGCGCGCCGCCGGCATATACGCGGGCGCCATCGGTTTCGGCCTCAACACGGAATTGCTGAAGCGCAAAAACATCCCGGCGCCCGCGAGCTGGGCGGATCTGCTGAAGCCCATCTACAAGGGCGAGGTGCAGATGGCGAACCCGAATTCGTCCGGCACGGCCTATGTGGTTATTGCGACGCTCGTGCAGATCATGGGCGAAGACAAAGCCTTCGAGTACATGAAGGCGCTGCACGCCAACATCAACTCCTACGCGCGCATCGGCACGGGGCCGATCAAGGCGGTGGCGCGCGGCGAGACCGCGGTCTCGCTGTCGTTCGCGCATGACGCCGTCGTCGAGACCAACGCGGGATTTCCAGTGGCCTATGCGACGCCGTCGGAAGGCACCGGTTTCGAGATCGGCTCCATCTCCATCGCGCGCGGCGCGCGCAATCTGACGCAGGCGCGCCGCTTTTACGATTGGTCGCTTACGGCGGACGCGCAAAAACTTGGCTTCGACATAGGCAGGCAGATGCAAACCCCTTCGAATGTCGCGGCGCCCGTGCCGCCGGGCGCGCCCGATCTGAGCAAGATCAAGCTCATTGACTACGACTTCGCGAAATACGGCCGCGCCGCCGAGCGCCGCCGCCTGATCGAACGTTGGGACAAGGAAGTCGACGCGCTGCCGCGCTGAGGCGATGAAAGCGCTCCGCTCGTCGTTCGCCTTCTGGGCGCTGTGCGCGCTGGGAATCGTCGTGCTGCCCTGGCACATGCAACAGGATGGCCTGACGCCGCGCGGGCTCGCCGGCTTCGGCAACAGCGATCCGGAGGCGGCCTCCGCGCTCTGGCAAGCGCTGGCGCATCGACGCCTCTGGTTCTGGCCGGTCGCCGCGAGCCTTTTGCTGGCGCTGCCCGGCGCCGTCCCGACGCGCATCGGCGACGCAAGGGCGCGCGCCGCGTTTCTCGTCGCGGGCGGCGCGCTGGGGCTTGCCGCGATCACCTTGCAGGGCTTCGCAATTGGCGTGCAAGGCTGGTCATGGAGCTGGGCGGAGGCGGCTTTTGGTCATACCGATGACCGCCAGTTCGGCGTTGGCCTCGGAGGCGCGCTGGCGTTTGCGGGCTTTCTGCTGCTGTTTACCGACGGTCTGGCGCTGCGCGGCAATTTCAAGGGCGACAGGTTTGTCGCCGGTTCGGTCGGCGTGCTCGTCGCCTCCATCGCTATTTTCACCGCGTGGCCCGTCGG
>JANYDZ010000302.1 GCA_025363375.1 Hyphomicrobiales bacterium | reverse complement strand
GCGACGCCGCGCGCGTCGCCGAACATGCGCTGCGCAATCGCGCGTTGAATACCGCGCAATTGCGCAATGTCGGCGCGCAAGACAAACGCGCGGCGAATCGCGAAACCGCAACGCGCACGCAAGCGCGATGGGACGCGCAATGGCGCCCGGCGAATGTCGCGCCGCGCGCGCCCGTTGAAATGACCGCCTGGCACTCCAGCCTGCGCGGGTTGTTCGATCGCCGGTCGCGGGTGGTGGAGCGGCGTCAAGCTCAGGCGCAATTGAACGCGGAAATCGCGGCTGCGGCGCGGCCCCTCGCCGCTTTGGCGGAACGCATCGGCCTTGCCGTCCTTGAAGGTCTCGACGCGGGACGTCTTGCCGCGCAGATCGACGCGCGGCTCCAGATCATCGAAACCGCATGGAGCGAGGCCAGCGGCGCGGAACAAACGCGACGCGACACCAGCGCGCGCATCGAGAAGTTTACGCGCGACCTGGAAGCGCAAATACCGCGCCAGGCCGAATGGCGGGAACGCTGGAAGAAGAGCGCGCCCGCGCTGGGTCTGCGCCCGGACGCCACGCGCGAAGAAGCCGAAGCGGCCATCAATATCTGGAACACAGTCCCCGCCGGGATCAGACGGCGCGACGACGAAGCGCGGCGCGTGACCGGAATGCAACGCGACATCTCGGGATTCGAGAAGGAATCGCGCGCTTTGGTGGATTCTCTTGCCCGCGATCTCGCTCAACTTTCGCCCGCCGACGCGGTAAAGGCGCTGAACGAGCGCGTGAGCGAAGCGAGCAAGGCCGAGGGTCGCTACCACGAAGGCGAGAAGCGCGTGAAACAAGCCGAGGACTCCTTGTTGGCCGCTGAGAACACCCATGCCGAGGCGTTGGCTCGGCTCGCCGCCGTGACCGGGCTTTTGCCGGCAGGCGCCGATCCCTTGATCTTAAGGGCGGATCTGGGGGTGAGGGATAAGATTCTTTCCGACATCGCCGATGCCCGGCGCGAACTGATCGATCACGCCGACGGCCTTGCGGAAGCGCACATTCGCGAGGAACTGGCGGGCTTCGACCCCGCCACAACGGAAGCCTCCATCGAACAGTTTTTGACTGAAAGCGGCCGGCTCGACGACAAGGCGCGGGAGATCGTCGGTCGCAAAGCCCGGCTCGAGGGACAGCGCGTGGATTGGGAAAAAGGCGTCGGCGCCGAACTCGCCATGCAGCAAAGACGCAACGCCGAGGCCGAGCTACGCGACGCGGCGCACGAATGGGCCGTCCTCAAGGTCAGCGCCCTGTTGCTCGAACACGCGCTCGCGCACCACCGCGTGGGCCAACGCGATCCCCTGATACTGCGCGCGGGGGAATTCTTCGCCACGCTCACGGGCGGAGCGTTTATGGGTCTCGAACAAGCGTTTGGCGACGACGATCTGCCGCGATTGGCGGGCCGCCGGGCAAGCGGTGAAATCGTCCGCATCGACGGGCTCAACGAGCCGCGCTCTCCCATGAGCACAGGCACGCTGGATCAGCTCTATCTCGCCGTGCGCCTCGCCTATATCGAGGATTATTGTTCGCGCGCCGAGCCAATTCCATTTATCGGCGACGACCTCTTCACCAGTTTCGACGATGCGCGCACGGGCTTTGGCGTCGATGCGTTGGCCAGCCTGTCGACGCGCACGCAGACGATTTTGTTCACGCACCACCGCCACGTCGTCGAAATCGCGCGGGCGCGGTTGGGCGAGGGATTGGACCTGATGGAGCTTAGCTGACGGTCCATCCGCCGTCGTGAACGATGGTCTGTCCAGTGAGATAGGACGAGGCGTCGCTGGCGAGATAGACGAGAAGCCCCACGAGATCGTCAGGCGCGCCGCGCCGGCCCATTGGCACGCGATCGTGAATGGCGCGTTCGGAACGCGCGAGCTGCTCGGGGGTCGACGCCGCTTTCGCCGCGGCGCCGAGATTGGTGCCGCCATGCCATCCAGGCGCGATGGCGTTCACGCGGATGCCGTCCGCGGCATATTCCGTCGCCACCTGCCGCGTGAATCCGGCTACGCCCGCCTTGGCGGCGGAATAATTTGCCACGAGACGGGGGAAGCCCGGGTAATAGCCGGTTAGCCCGGCGATTGAGGCGATGTTGACAATCGAGCCCCTTTTTGCCGGCAGCATCATCGCAAGCGCCCGCCGCGCGCATAAAAACACGCCGCGCAGATTAACCGCCATGAGATCGTCCCAATCTTCCACTTTCAATTCCTGGGCGCGCACGGGCGTCGTCGAAATTCCCGCG
>JANYDZ010000297.1 GCA_025363375.1 Hyphomicrobiales bacterium | reverse complement strand
GGCATCGGTGCGTCGCGGGCTGTCATTGCGTCGCGCGGTCGGGGGAGGTCGTCTCCCGTTGCGCCGGCGTTTCGTGCCGCGTCGTCCTTCCCTCCGGGCTGGCGCGCGGGCGGCGCCTGCTATACTTGTTCCCCCGGAGTTTCAAAACGGAGGGAAAACATGCGTCTCAAAATGTCGCTGCTGGCCGCCACCGCTCTCGCCGCCCTTGCCGCGCCGGCCCTTGCGCAGGCGCCTGCGGCCATCACCGGCAAAGTCTCGGCGCCCGGCGAGGCCAGCATGGAAGGCGTCGTCGTCAGCGCCAAAAAGGGCATCGTCACCGTCAGCGTCGTCAGCGACGCTAAGGGCGAGTTCAGCTTCCCGGCGGGCAAGATTGGCCCTGGCGAATACGCCATCACGACCCGCGCGGTCGGCTACAATCTCGATGGGCCGAAGACGGTTTCGGTCGCCGCCGACAAACCGGCGATGATTGACGTGAAACTGGCCAAGACCCGCAATCTCGCCTCGCAGCTCACCAATCTTGAATGGATGCTGAGCGCGCCGGGAACCGACGAGCAGAAGAAGGCGCTGACCGGTTGCACCAACTGTCACAGCGTGGAACGCATCCTCGCGTCCAGCTACAACGCCGAGGAGTTCTACGAAGTCATCAAGCGGATGGCGCAATATTCGAACAACAGCTTTTACAAGAAGCCGCAGATCCGCGCCGAAGCGCGCGACATCAACCGCTTCGTGCCCAACGCGGACAAGGTCGCCGCCTATTTCGCCTCGATCAACCGCAGCGAGGGCGAGCGCACGTGGGAATTGAAGACGATGCCGCGCCTCACCGGCGACAGCACCAAGGTCGTCATCACCGAATACGATCTGCCCGAGCCCACCATTCAGCCCCACGACGTGATGGTGGACGCCGACGGCACGACCGTCTGGCACAGCGACTTCAGCGGCCAGATTCTGGGCAGGCTCGACACCAAAACACTCGCGCACAAAACCTATCCGGTGCCCGTGCAACGCCAGGGCTGGCCGACCGGCGCGCTTGACCTCGAGCCGGACGCGCAGGGAAATATCTGGATGGGCCTGATGTTCCAGCACGGCGCGGCGAAGTTCGACCGCAAGACCGAGCAGTTCACCATGATCAAGCTGCCGCCGGACCTGCTCAAGGCGGATTCGCAACAGGCGATGGTCAGCCCGCAAAACATCGATGTCGACGGCAAATTGTGGATGCAGGATCCCGCGCGCAACGGGCTCTACCGCGTCAATCTCGCCGACGGCAAGACGGAACTCTTCGAGCCCTTCAAGAATTCGCGCGGCGGGCCCTACAGCATCTTCTCCGACAAGCAGAACAACGCCTGGTTCCTCGATTTCGGCGGCCAGAACATTGGCAAGATCGACGCGAAAACCGGCCAGACAAGCCTGTTTCCCACGCCGACGAAGAACTCGCGGCCGCGGCGCGGACGCATCGACGCGGAAGGCAAGATCTGGTTCGCCGAGTTTGGCGGCGAGCGCGTCGGCATGTTCGACACCAGGACGGAAAAATTCCAGGAATGGGAAGTCCCGGGCAAATTTTACGCGCCCTACGACGCGGCGCTCGACAAGAACGGCTTTCTGTGGACCTCCGGCATGAACGCCGACCGCGCGCTGCGCCTCAACACGAAGACCGGCAAATATGTTGAATATCAACTGCCGCGCTACACCAACGTGCGCCGCATCTTCGTCGACGACAGCCAGGCAAAGCCGTCGCTGTGGATCGGCAACAACCACGGCGCCTCGATCATCAAGATTGAGCCGCAGGATTGAGCGGGCTGCGCGCGCTCCGCGTCGATCAGATCGGCGGGCTCTCCGCGCCCGCCTTTCTGCGCGAGGTTCTCGCGCGCTATGATCGGCGCGAGGCGGACGAGGCCGAACTTGCCGCCGCGCGCGACAAGGCGGTGGCCGAAGTCGTCGCCGCACAGAACGATCTCGGCTTTCCCGTCGTCAGCGACGGCGAATTGCGGCGGCGCAATTTTCAGGAATCCTTCGGCGCCGCGGTCTCCGGTTTCGAGGTCAATGAGGAAACCCGCGCCGACTATCAGCAGGCCCGCATATCAGACGCGCCGATGGTGCGCGCCGAACAGGATTTCGCCGCCGCGGGCCCCGCCATCTACACGCGCCGGCCCGTGCGCGAAAAACTGCGCCTCGTGCGCAATCCCGCGCTGGAGGAATACGTCGCGGCCGCGAAGCTGGCGAAGGCGCCGGTGAAAGTCACCTTGCTCAGCCCCGACCGGATTTCGCAACGCTTCAACTGGGAGCAATCGCGCGCGGTCTACGCCGACATGGACGCCTTCCTCGCCGATGTCGTGCGCATCTCGCGCGAGATGGTGAGCGGGCTCGTGCAGGCCGGCTGCCGTTACATCCAGATCGACGCGCCCGGTTACACGGCCTACGTTGATCAGGTCTCGATGGACCGCATGCGCGCGCGCGGCGAAGACCCGCAAAAAAATCTGGAACGCTCCATCGCCGCCGACAATGCCGTCATCGAAGGATTCGAGGGCGTGACCTTCGGCCTGCATGTATGTCGCGGCAATCCCCGCACCATCGATCCCAAAACCGGCAGAATCGTCGCGCAATGGCACCGCGAGGGCTTCTACGACGGCATCGCCGAACAATTGTTCGGCGGGCTGAAGCATCATCGCCTGCTGCTGGAATACGACAGCGAACGCGCGGGATCGTTCGCGCCGCTGCGCTTCGTGCCGAAGGACAAGATCGCCGTGCTCGGCCTCGTCACCAGCAAATCCTCCGATGTGGAGGACGCCGGCGATCTCGCCCGCCGCGTCAACGAAGCCGCCCGCCATCTGCCGCTGGAGCAGTTGGCGCTGTCGCCGCAATGCGGTTTTGGCGGGCTCTCCTCGCCGTTTCCGCAGGATGCGCAATGGCGAA
>JANYDZ010000260.1 GCA_025363375.1 Hyphomicrobiales bacterium | reverse complement strand
TCACATCGCGCAGGCGCTTGATCCGCAGGGCGCGCTGTTCGCGCTGGTCAGCGCGAACGCGTGAGGGCGCCGCGCCGGCCTTGCGCCGCGCGATTTGACGCACGCCGGTTTCCGCGCTCCATTGTGGTTTCGCAAACCGGGGAGCGCGCCTTGAAGAAACGTCTTGCCACAGTCTGTCTCGCATGGCTGGCGCTCGCCGGCGCGGCCCGCGCGCAATTGCCGCCCGCCATCAAGGTCGTCGTGCCCTACCCTCCGGGCGGCAGCGTCGATTTGCTGTCGCGTTTGCTGGGGGAGCAAATCACCCGCTCGCGGGGCGTCAACGTCATCACCGAGAACAGGCCGGGCGCAAGCACGATCATCGGCACCGAACTCGTGTCGCGTTCCGCGCCCGATGGCGCGACAGTCGGCTTTGTGGCCAATTCCTTCGTCATCAACGCGCAGATTCGGAAGCTCTCCTACGATCCGCTGACGAGCTTCGAACCCATCTGCCATTTCGTCAATTCGCCGCAGGTGATCGTCGTCAACGCCAAATCGCCCTACAAGACGCTGGATGATTTTCTGGCGGCCGCGCGCGCCAAACCGGGGGAATTCTCGGTCGGCGCGCTCGGTCCAGCAACGACGCAGCACGTCGCCGTCGCCATGTTCATGAAGACCGCCAAAATCGAACTGAATTTCGTGCCGTTCCAGGGCGGCGCCCCCGCGACCAACGCGATCCTGGGCCAGCACGTCAACGTTATCATCGGCAATTATTCGGAAGTCGCGCCGCAAGTCGAGGCGGGCGAATTGCGCGTGCTCGCGACGACGGCGGCGAACCGCATCGCGCCGTTGCCCGAGGTCCCCACCGTGCGCGAAAAAGGCCTCGATTTCGAGGTCACCGCCTGGTTCGCGATGGTCGCGCCCGGCAAAACGCCGGCGCCGATGGTCGCTGCGCTCATAGACGCGTTCTCGGGCGCGATGAAATCGCCGGAGATACAGGCGCGCCTGAAGCCGTTGCAGCTGTTTTCGGTGAACGCCTGCGGCGCCGATTTCGCCGCGTTTCTGCGCCTGCAGAACGAGGCGATGGGGCCGGTGGTGAGGGAGGCGGGGATCAGGCTGGATTGAAAAAGCCGGGGAGATTTGAACACTCCCCGGCCAACGTTCCGGATCGCATATTGGCTGCTGGTTACGTCCCGCGTCCCCAAAGCCCGCAATAGCGCCGCGCCACAAATGGCAGGCCCGCCTGATAGCCCGGCCAGCTCGCGTATTTCTGCAGGGTGAACTCCTTCTCGCCGACATCCCAGCATTTGCCGGCCTGCCCGAGCACTTTCATTTCAGCCGAGGCGTCCTGCAAGAGTTGCAGCTGGTCCTGCGCGTCCTTCCTGGTGCCGAGGCGGTCGCCGGGGCCGGGGTGTCCGGGGATCAGGCGGTCCCAGTCGAGCGCGATGACCTTCTTGATGAAGGCTTCGGCTTCCTGCGGATAGAAATCGATCATGCCGCGTCCCGGGACTTGCCCGACGGGAATCGTATCGACGACGAAAACGATCTTCTCCTTTGGCAGGCGCATCACGATGTTGGAATCGGAATGGTTGGCGCCGAGAAAGAGCAGCTCCAGCGTCGTGCCGCCCAACCTGATCACCTTTTTGCCGTCGAAACTTTCGTCCGGCAGCGGCGTGTTGGGATCGCCGAGCGGCGCGAGCCTCTCCTTGACGCGCTTGTGCGCGATGATCCGCGCGCCCGCGTCCTTGAAGGCTTTTCCGCCGGCGATGTGATCGTAATGGTGATGGCTGTAGATCAGGTATTTGATCGGCTTGTCCGTAACCTTCCGGATTTCGTTGACATAATCCTGCCCGCCGGTGGGTCGGCCATAAGCGATGGGATCGGTGGCGATCACGCCATCTTTCGTAACGATAAAAATCGCCTGATGTCCGACATTGCGGAAGATGTAGACCCCTTCCGTGCCTTCAACCTTGGTGGTCTGGATCGCCGGACGCGCGGGCGCGGCGGTTGGCGGCGTCGCGGGCGCCTGCGCGCTGGCCGAAAATGGAATTGCAGCGGCAAGCAGCGCCGCGGCGATTCCCGCAAGATAAGTGCGAGACATAATTCATCCTCCCATGACTTCCCCCAGAAGCATTCTGGAACCTGGGAAAGCTATCAGAGCCGGTGGGCGCGGGGTAGCGTGCCTGATGGCGCGCCAATTCACGTTTGGTTTATCGAAGGAGTTGCGTCTCACCACCACCCGGACGGCGCGCCCTGCGTCTTCACATCCGCCGCCGGCGCGGACAGCGAACCGTCAAGCGCCGCGAGGATAACGCGCTTTACCTCGACGAAATCCGCGCTGAGCCTGTCGCGCGGGCGTTGCAGCGGCACGGCAATGTCGGCGAAGACGCGGCCTGGGCGCGGCTGCATGACCACCGCGCGGTCGGCGAGCGCGGCGGCTTCCTCGACATCGTGCGTCACCAGCAGCAAGGTCGGACGATGCGCCTCCCACAGGGCCAGCAGATGGTCCTGCAAGGAAGCGCGGGTGAGCGCGTCGAGCGCGGAGAAGGGTTCGTCCATCAGCAGCACCTTGGGCCGCGTCACCAGCGCGCGCACAATGGCGACGCGCTGCGCCTGGCCGCCCGAGAGTTCGCGCGGCCAGCGCGGGCCGTAGCCGGCCAGGCCAACCTTCAGCAGCGCTTCGTCCACGCGCGCCGCGCGTTCGCCTTTGGGCAAATGATCAAGGCCAAAGCCGATGTTTTCGGCGACGCTCAGCCATGGCAACAGGCGCGGCTCCTGAAAGATAATGCCGACAGCGGGATGCGGCGCGGAAATTTTTTCGCCGTCAACGCCCACCGTCCCCATTGAGGGATGTTCGAGCCCGCTGACGAGGCGCAGCAACGTCGTCTTGCCGCAGCCGGAGCCGCCGACAAGCGCGACGATTTCTCCCGCTTGCAGATCGAGCGTCACGCGTTGCAGCGCTTCGGTGCCGTTGGGATAGGTCTTGCAGAGGGCTTCCAGCGTCAGCATGGTTCACGTCCTCGCAAAGGAATCCTGCCATGTCAGAAATGGCCTGGCGACGAGGACGATCAACCAGTCGCAGATTTTGCCGAGAATTGCGAAACACAGGATCGACGCCAGGATTTGGTCCGGCTTGCCGAGTTGCTGACCGTCGACGAGGAGATAACCGAGACCTTCGGACGCGCCCATGAGTTCGGCGGCCACGACAAACATGAAGCCGAGACCACTGGCCGAGCGCAGCGCGACAATCGTGTCGGGCAGAACCGCAGGCAACAATATGCGCCGCGCCAACGCCGTGCGCGAAAGACGAAAGGCGCGGCCGACTTCGACAATCTTGCGGTCGAGGTTCTCGATGGCGCCCATGACGCCGAGATAAACCGGAAAGAAGCAGCCACCCGCGATCAGCGCGATTTTCGACGTCTCGAAAATGCCGAGCCACAGAATGAACAGCGGCACCCAGGCGAGCGATGGAATGGCGCGCAGGGCCTGCAAGGTGGGATCGAGCGCCTGGCGCGCCGTGGCGGAGGAGCCGGTCAGCGCGCCAAGCAAAATGCCGGCGGCGGAACCCAGACCGAAACCAGCGGCGACGCGGTACATGGTCGCTACAATGTGCGTGACAAGTTCGCCGTTGACCGCGAGCTTCCACAGGGTCTGAAAGATGCGCGACGGCGGCGGCATCAAACGCGCCTCCACGAGTCCCGAGCGAAATGCGAGTTCGTATAGAACCGCCGCGCCGACAGGCAAAATCAAGCCGATCGCGAGATGCCCGCCCGCCGGCCTGTTTTTTGCGCTTGCCTCGGCCAATCCGGTCCCCTCGCCCACATGAACGCGGATGTCATACATGAGGGCGGCGGAAAATGGTAAGGTCGATTCCGGACTTTCTTCGCAACAGCGACGATGCCGCGACGCGTTGAGCCTGCCGCCGTCCTCGCCTATTTCACGAACCGCGTGTCGATCAGCGCGTCGGTGACCGCCTTCACGTTGGTCGCCGCGTCCAGCACGCCCGCCTTCTGCAAGGCGAGGCCGGCCGCCAGGATCGTATCCTTCGCCTTGGCGATGTCGTAGGCGCTATTGCTGAGGTCGGTGCGCTCGATCTGTTTGGCGATGACGTTTTCGGGCAGCTTCGTCTCGGCGACGAGCAGCCTGGCGAGTTCGGCTGGATTCTTCAGCGCCCACTGGCGCGCTTCCTCGTAAACCCTCAGCACGCGCTTGACGATTTCCGGGTTCTGCGCGGCGAATTCCTCGCGGGTGTTGAGCACGCCCCAGGTATTGTCTTCGGCCTTGCGGAAGAACAGTTTCGAGCCCTCCTCGACCTCGGCTTGCGCCATGATCGGATCGAGCCCGGCCCAGGCCTGCACGTCCTTGCGGATCAACGCGGTCTTGCCGTCGGCGTGCTGCAACAGCACGAGGCGCACATCCTTCTCCGTCAGACCTACGCTGTCGAGGGCGCGCACCAGAAAGATATGCGGATCGGTGCCGCGCGTCACCGCGACGGCCTTGCCCTTGAGATCGGCGATTTTCGTGATTCCGGTGTCGGCGCGCGTGACGAGCGCTGTCCATTCGGGACGGGAAAAGACGCCAAACGATTTGATGGGATTGCCGTTGATCTTGCCCACAAGCGCCGCCGCGCCGGCGGTGGAGCCGATGTCGAGCGAGCCGGCGTTGAGGAATTCCAGCGCCTTGTTGGAGCCGGCCGAAAGCACCCAGCGAATGCCGATCTTGTCCGCCTCGAATTCCTTTTCGAGCAGCTTTTTCTCTTTCAGCACGAGCGACAGGGGATTGTAGGTCGCCCAATCCACGCGGATTTCGCCCGGAGCGGCAAAGGCCGGCGTGGCGAGAGCAGCCGCGGCGAAGGCGCCAACGAGGGTACGACGGGAAAACATCACGCAAATCTCCATCCGGAAAGCACGACGCCGATCCGAGTGGGCGGGACCATAAGGGCGCACGTGGGCGCGGTCAATTATACATGAACAGTATGTTTAGAAAAATAACTCCGATGAACATTTGTATTATTGAACTCCGACGCATCCCGCCTCCCAGCCGATAATCGCCTGCTTGCGGGTGATGCCCCAATGATAGCCCGTCAGCGCGCCCGTGCTGCCGAGCACGCGGTGGCAAGGCACGACGAAGGAGATAGGGTTCCTGCCCACGGCAGCGCCCACGGCGCGCGCGGCGTTGGGCTTGCCAAGGCGGCTCGCAACCGCGCCATAAGTCGCCGCGCGCCCCACGGGGATGTGCAGCAACGTTTCCCACACGCGCACTTCGAAATCCGTGCCGATCAGCACCACGCGCAGCGGCGTCTGCGCCCGCCAACGCGCGGGATCGAAGGCGCGCGCGACATAGGGCGCGGTCGCGGCGTCGTCGCGCGCGAATGTCGCGCGCGGCCAGCGGCGCGCCATGTCGGCAAGCGCGCCCTCGCGCCCGCCGGCTGATTTGCCGCTGTCGGCGGCCTTGCCCGCCGCCGGTTTGTCGTCGACCCAGCCCAGTCCCGCCAGCCCCCGCGGGCTCGCCACCACAAGCGCCTCGCCGAAGGGCGAGGGATGGAAGCCATATCCCAGGGTGAGCCCGGCGCCGCCAGCCTTGTATTCGCCCGGCGACATGGCCTCGTGCGTCACGAAGAGATCGTGCAGGCGTCCGGGGCCTGATAGTCCGACTTCATAGGCGGCGTCGAGCACCGAGGCGGAATCGCGCAGCAGCGCGCGCGCGTGATCAAGCGTGAGCGCCTGCAGAAAGGCTTTCGGCGAGAGACCGGCCCAGCGACGAAAGACATGCGCGAGATGCGATTCCGACAGGCCCGCATGCGCGGCGATGGCGGCGATGGACGGCTGCGATTTCCAATGCGCCGAAATAAATTCAATCGCGCGGCGCACGTGCGCGTAATCGTTGGTCGCGTCGGTTGGCGCTGCGTCCGGTTGGGCGGCGTTCAATTGGCTGGCGTTCATGGGCGTGATCCGCTTGGCGGTATTTGCGTCTGTCATGGCGAACATGGCGATCTCCGTTTGTCGCGGAGAAAATGCGGCGCCGGCGGCTCGCGCGCCACCCGAAAGCGCTTGCGGAGGGCTACTCGGCGAGCTTTTCCGCGAGCCGTCGACGCGCCTCGGCGTCGGGCGCCCCAAAATAGCGCCGCGGCACTCCGAGTGTTTTCGACGACAGGGCGCCGGAGGCCGAGCTTCCATCCCGAGCGATCAGGAAGGCGACGAAATTGCCGCCGCAATCATGCGGAATGCAAACGCTTCCATAGTAGAAAGCGCGGCCCTGCATGGTCACCGACTGCATCGGTCCGGCGACGCCGGAGAGCGATCCAATCCAGTCCTGTTTCAGATATTCACGCGGCGCGACGCCCTGCCACGCGCGGAACGCTTTCGGGTTCTTCGTTTTTAAATCGTGGGGATAGTCCTGGCAAAACGCGGGGCCGCCGACGACGGCCAACCCAAGCGCGCCGATCGCAAAGCCCATTGGTATCGCAGACGCCGTCATATGCTCTCTTTCCGCCGGCTCAGATTTCGCCCAGCTTGACGCGAAAGCCCGGGATCGCCGGGTGCGCGAGTTCGTCTTTGGGGCCGCGCTTGTCAATCTCGCCCCATCCGCGCGCGGAGGGCGAAGTGTGGATCCAGACCGAGCGCTTCTTCGCGTCGATCACCCAAAGTTCTTGCACGCCATGGCGAGCGTAGAGTTGCGCCTTGAGGCCGCGATCATAGGCCAGACTGGTCAGCCCCACCTCAATGGCGAGCACGATATCGGCGCCGCGCACCTGTTCGAGTTCGAGGCGCCTGGGGTAGAGCACGATGTCGGGTTCGAGGAATGTATTTGCAGCGAGATACATCGTGCTTTCAACGCCCAGCCACAGTTTATCCGGCAGGGCGCGGGCAATCCTGATCATAAGATCGGACTTGATCAATTCGTGCGCATGCGTCTTGGAATGCATTGGCACGATCTCCCCTTCGACAAGTTCGAAATTCTCGTCCTCGCCGATGATGCCCGCCGCCTGCATGCGCAGAACTTCATCCACCGTGAAGGCGCGTCGGTTGAAGCCCTCGGCGCCGCGCGTCGAAATCATGCTCATCATGCGCTCCATGTCCGCGCGAGCCTAACACGCCGCCTCGATGGCGGCAAAAATTCAGCCGCGGGCTTTCTCCAGCCGCGCCGCCAGTTCCGCGCTCCATTCCGCCCGCGGCTTCGAGCCTGGCATTTCGCGCGCGGTCTTGTCGATCAGCGCCCAGATTTCATCGTCCGGCTTCGACAGATCGACGGGCACGCCGAGCGGCTGCGGCGAATGCCACTTTGAATCGATAAAGACCTCGAGCCGGTTGCCCTCCGGATCGCGAAAATAAGCCGACAGCGCGTTGCCGTGGGTGACCGGACCAAGTTCAACAATCGGCTCGCTCCTGAGCCCCGCGTAAACCTTGCGCAGGGTCGCGAGGCTGTCGAGGCGGAACGAAAGTTGCTGCACCATGTTGTAATTCATGTCCGCCGGACGCCCGGTCGCGAAGACGACCTGATGGTGCTCCCGCGCGTCGCCGGTGAGAAAGGCGATCTGCGCCTTGCCGTCGCGCGTCGGCGCGCGGTCCGTCACCACAAGGCCGAGATGGCGCGTGTAGAAATCGATCATGCGGTCGAGGTCCATCACGAAAAGCCCGACATGGCTGAAGGAAATCCGGGCCTGCGCGGTCATGTGCTTCTCCTGATTTGCGGCGCTTTGCGCCTTGCGGTTAGTATCACAAAAACACCGAGCGAGAGGAGACCCGTGTGACGATAATCCGCAGCATCGCCGCTTTCTGCGCCGTCATGCTTGGCGCGGCGCCCGCCGCCGTCGCGCAAACGTTTCCCGACCGCCCCATAAAAATCGTGGTTCCGAGCGCGCCGGCCGGCGGCACGGATATTCTGGCGCGCCTGCTGGCGGGGAAGCTGCAGGAACAACTGGGCGCCTCCTTTGTCGTCGAGAACAAGTCCCTGTCGCTCGTCGCCACCGACAGCGTCGCCAAGGCGCCCGCCGACGGCTACACGCTTTTGATGGGCGGATTGTTCAACATGGTCATGAACAGCGCGCTCATCGCCAACCTGTCCTATGATCCCAACAAGGATTTCACCGTTGTCGGCTATGTCTCGGCCTATCCCTTCGTCGCGCTGACCAATCCCGGTTCCGGCCCCTCGACGCTCAAGGATTTCGTCGCCTACGCCAAATCAAAACCCGGCGATCTCAATCTCGGCACAGCCGGTCTTGGCACCCTGCATCAGGTGTGGGGCGCGATTCTCACGCGCAGCCTCGGCCTTGATCTCGTGCAGGTGAATTTTCGCGGCGCGGCGGCGGCGCAGCAGGAATTGATGGCGGGCCGCATCCATTTCCTGTTCGACAACGTTTCCGCCGCGCGCGGCTTCATCGAAGCCGGCGCGTTCAAGGCGCTCGCAGTGTCCGCGACGCGGCGCACGAGGCTCTTGCCGGACGTGCCGACGATCAACGAGACCGGCCTCGTGGATTTTGACGGCGAAAGCTGGTTCGCCGTCTTCGCGCCGGCGAAGACGCCGGAGCCCGTGCTCGCCTATTTGCGCAAGGGCCTCGCGCAGGTGAAGGCGGAACGTTCCTTCATCGACATTGTCGAGCGCGACGGCGGGCGGTTGCTCGACACGCCGCCGGAGAAGCAGGCGGTGTTTCTCAAAAGCGAAATCGACCGCTGGACGGGGCTTGTGGAAAAATATCGCGTCAAGGCGGAATAAACCGCGCGCCGCGCGAGTCTGCACCTTTGTCTCATCCATCGAGCCTAACTGGACGCGGATCGGCTCAGGCGCGGAGCGGCCCGCCGAGCCCCGCCGTCAAACAAGGACGCGCGCAATGCATGCTCTCGCTCAAGGCTCCCGCGGTCTCGATGTCAAAAACGCGCAGACCGCGCTCAACTACCATTTGCCCGACGTCAAACCGCCGTTGATCGCCGACGGAATTTTCGGACCGAAAACACTGGCGCGCGTGACCTTGTTTCAACAAAGATTTAACCTGAGCAACAAGCCCATCGGCGTGATCGGACCGCAGACGCACCGGGCGCTGTTTTCTTTCGTCCAGTGTTCGCACCACCTTCTGTACGTCAACCAGCCGGTCGCCGCGGGCGCGAGCCGCGCCTCGTTCGCGCTGGTCGGCGATGGCCCCGCTCCGGGCTCGCTGCTGCCGCCGCTGCCGCGCTTGCAATTGCCCTACCCGACGCCGTTCCGGACGCTTCCGCCAGTCTCGCCGCCGCGCCTCGTGATCGATCCCAACCTGTTGCGCTTTCTGCACACGACGAAGTTCGAACTCGAGGCGGGAGGGGAGAGCAGCTTGCAATCGCGCCCGGGCGCTTCGGATCCGCAACTGGAAGTCAATCTGTTCACAGATTTGAAGGCGACCATCTGGAGCAAGCCCATCAGCGAAAACGTCGAGCTTTCGGCGGGCGGCGGCTTCGTGGTGGAAAAACGGCTAAAGCCGGTCGGCGACTTCGAAACCAGCGTCTATATATTCGCGAAGGCCGAAGTGAAGAACATTCTGAAGTTTGGCCCCATCGATCTGGCGAAACTTGAAGCTGAAGCGCAAATCGAGGGCAAGATCGGCAAGGAGGAGCCTCCCGATATGACCGCCACCGTCGGCATAGGGCCGGAGGTTGAGCTGTTCAAGGGCGCGCTGACCTTCGGACCGGGCGCATATGCGGGAATCAAAAAGGACGCCGGCGGATTCAACCTGTTTGGCAAGGTCAAGCTTTCGGGAACTTTTCATTTCTGAAGCGCGGCGACGATCGCCGCTCACTCCCATCGCGGCCCGCGACGCGCCTCGTTCAGCGCGCGCGTGAGATCGCGCGCGAGGTCCGCTTTGGCGTCAGGCCCAAGAAAGCCGGCGACTTCCACCCGCCGCCCTTTGGACACGAACGCCAGGCGCTGCACGCCATATTCTTCGTGTTCGTCCTTCTCCAGCCGCACGAAACCCGGCGAGAAACGCCATTCGCGCCGCGCCCCGCGCGCGCTCACCTTGGCGAGGGTCAATTCGAGCGGCGTCACGCGCACATCCTCATAGGCGCGCGCCGAGCGAAAGCTGGCGCGGAAAGCGAAATAGACGAGGGCGACATCGAGCCCCATGAAACCCGCCACCGGCCAGGCGCCAAGGATCACGAAAGGCAGGCCCGTCGCGAAGATTATGGCGCAGAACGCCGCCAGCAGGATATGAAACTGCCGCGGGTTGAGCGAGCGGTGCGGGGTGAGGCGCGCCGCGAATATCTGTGCGTCGGTGGGACTGTTTGTGGACACGAGGCTCGCGCTCCCGGATTTGTTTCCATTATAGTCGGGCCATGACAACGACAAAGCCCAAAACTTCGGCAGCAAAAGCCGCCCGCCCGGGCAGGAGCCCCCGCATCCGCAAGCCCGACCCGGAGGTGGTTCGAAAAATCTTCGCGCGCTTCGAGAAAGCCATGCCGGAGCCAAGAGGCGAGCTTGAATATGTCAACGCCTTCACCCTGCTCGTCGCCGTGGTTCTGTCCGCGCAGGCGACCGACACCGGCGTCAACAAGGCGACGCGGGCCCTGTTCAAGGCCGCCGACACGCCACAAAAGATGGTTGCGCTGGGCGAGGACAGGGTGCGCGATCACGTCAAGACCATCGGGCTTTTCCGGAACAAGGCGAAGAATGTCGTGCTGTTGTCGCAGCGCCTCATCGCTGAATACGGCGGCGAGGTCCCGCGTTCCCGCGAGGCGCTTGAGACGCTGCCCGGCGTTGGCCGCAAAACCGCGAATGTCGTGCTGAATATCGCCTTCGACGAGCCAACAATTGCGGTGGATACACATCTTTTCCGCGTCGCAAACCGCATTCCGCTGGCGCCGGGCAAGAACCCGCTGGCGGTGGAACTGGGATTGCTGAAGATCATCCCGAAGGAATTCATGCGCCACGCGCATCACTGGCTGATCCTGCACGGACGCTACGTCTGCAAGGCGCGCCGGCCCGAATGCGGGAAATGCGTGATCGCGGATTTGTGTTCGTCGCCGGAGAGGACGACCGTGTGAGGACGAATGCCCCGGCTTGATGGCGTCCCGCCGACGCGGTTGACCACGTCTGATGATCCATAGCCCGCTGATTTTCCTGATGGCTCCTTGCCGTTCATTCGAGGACTGTAAATCCCTGCTTTTCGAACATTGGGCGCGCCGCGTCCGACCGCAGGAAGGTCAGGAACATTGCGGCCTGGGGATTCCGGCCATTGGCTGTCAGCGCGAACGGATAGACGATCGGGGGATGCGAATCCGCCGGGAAAACAGCGACGATCCTGACGCCCGGATCGGCCGCCGCGTCGGTCGCGTAGACGATGCCGAGTTCGGCTTCCCCGCGCGACACGAAGGAAAGCGCGATCCGCACATTGTCCGTCATCGCGAGCCTTGGCTCGACGACGCTCCAGAGCCCCAGTTTTTCCAGCGCCGCCTTCGCGTATTTTCCGACCGGCACGGAAGCAACGTCGCCGGTGGCGACGCGTCCACGCCCGATCGCCCGGCTCAGCGCTTCGGGCGTCAGGGCCAGCGACGCGACCGCGGCGTTTTTGCCGACGACGACGACGAGCCGGTTGCCCAGCAGATCGAAACGGGTTTCCGGCCTGATGGATTTTTTGCCCGCGGCGTAATCCATGGTGTCGCGATCCGCGGATGCAAAAATGTCCGCCGGAGCCCCCTGTTCGATCTGGCGCGCCAGAGCGAACGAGGCGGCGTAACTGATCTTGATTTCGGCCCCGGAAGCCGCCGTAAACGACGCGGCCGCCGCGTCGAGAGATTCTTTCAGGCTGGCGGCCGCGAACACGACGACCGGCTCGCCGGCCCGCGCCGCGCGAATGCCGCCCGGCGCGAGCGCAAACATTGCAACAAGCCATAGTTTTGCGACCGCGCGCATTCTCAATCCCCTGGAACCGGAGCGAAATCACAGGCTCGATCATTGCAGGAACCGCCGTTCCCGAACATTTCCGGGCGCGCGGCGCGGAAACGGATCGCTATATTCGACAGGATATAGCGGTTCGGAACGAAGTCAAGCCGCTGCGCGCGCATTCACAGCGCCCGGAACATCACCAGGGCCTCGACAAACCCCTCGCGCGGATGGCTGAACGCGCCCGGCAATCGCCCCACAATCGCAAACCCGAAACTTTCCCACAGCCGCACAGCCCGCGCATTTGTGCTCACCACGAAGTTAAACTGCATGGCGCGAAAGCCGCGCTCGTTCGCGCCCGCCAGCGCATGCGCGCACATCGCGCGCGCAACGCCGCGCCCCGAGGCTTGCGCCGCCGTCATAAACCCGCAATTCGCCACATGCGCGCCGCCGCCGGCCTGATTGGCGCGCAAATAATAGGTGCCGACAATCCCGCCATCCGCCTCGGCGACAAAGGTCTCGCGATCCGCGCCAGTCCAGTAGGCGAGCGCATCCGCCTCGCTCATGTCGCGCGGCAGGGCATAGGTTTCGCCGGCGCGGATTGTCGGTCCGATGATAGCCCAGATAGCGGAATGGTCGCCCGAATGTGCCGGCCTGAAACGCATCAAACACTTCTCCCGCCCCGGTCTTTTGACCTTTGCCTATGATCCGCCACGCTGGTTTTCCACGGCGCCGCGATAGCGCCCGCGCAGCTAAATGGGAGACACCCCGAATGTCACGCGGACTTTTATCACGGTTGCAGCCACGCAGCCGTGTGCGCCGCCGCACATTCGCGCGCCCTTCCACGTCCTAGGCTGGCGCGTAGTAGACCATTCAAAGGTGCCATCATGTCCAGCGCTGCCGCCTCGTCGCCCCGCCGGCTTCGTCACGTGGCCGGGTTGCTCGCTTTCCTCGCCGCCTTGCTGACCTGCGGCTTGTCCTTCGCCGCCGAGCGCCGCGTCGCCCTCGTCATCGGCAATTCCGCCTACCAGCAGGCCCCCGCGCTCATCAATCCTAAAAACGACGCGCAGGACATGGCGGCCATGCTGAAGGAAGTCGGATTCGAAGTCGTCGCAGCCGTCGACGTCGACAAACGCGGCATGGATGCGGCGCTGGCGCGCTTCAACCGCGCCGCCCGGGGCGCGAGCGTCGCGTTGTTCTACTTCGCCGGCCACGGCATGCAGTACAACGGGACGAACTACATTCTGCCCGTCGACGCCCAGCTCGACGACGACGTCGGCCTGCGCTACGAGACAATTTCGCTCGATCAGGTGCGCGCGGCGGTGGAGGAGGCGAGCGGGGTCAAGATCATGATCCTCGACGCCTGCCGCAACAATCCGCTGGCCAGCAAACTGGCGCGCAGTTTCGCCGGCAACACGCGCGCCGTGCCGCTGGAGCGCGGCCTTGCCCGCATCGAGCAGACAACGGGAACCGTCGTGGCCTATGCGACGCAGGCCAATCAGGTCGCCGAGGACGGCGGCGGACGCAACAGTCCCTTCACGCTGGCGCTGATTGAAAACTTGCGCCAGCCGGGCGTCGAAATCGGCTCGCTGTTCCGGCGCGTCGCCAATTCCGTGCACGAGCGCACACAGGGACGGCAGGTGCCGGAACTGTCGATCTCCCTGCTGTCGGATTTCTACCTCAATCAGGCCGAGACGGACATGCAGGCCTGGGAGCGCGTGCGCAGTTCGACCGATGCCGCCAGTCTGCGCGAGTTCGTAGGCCGTTTCCCCAAAAGCCCGTTCATAGACGCCGCCTCTTCGCGGCTTGATCTGGTCGAACGGGTGGCGCGCGAGGAGCGTGAAAGGGCCGGCGCAAGCCTTGCCTCAACATCAAGCCTTGCTTCAACCAGCCTTGCTTCAACATCAAGCTTTGCCTCCAACCGGCTGGCGGCTGTGGCGAACCCGGCGCCGTCGGCGGAAGCCGTCGCTGTCAGGATCGCCGAGCCGCGTCCGGTCGATGTAGCGCCGCTCCCCTCTGCGCCCGTCGCGAGCGAGCCGCCGAAATCCGTGATGGCCGCGCTGCCGACGTCCGCCGAAGTCGCGGCGCGGTCAACCGACGATCCCCGCAACTTCGCGCGGTTCAAGACCGAAATGCGCCGGCTTGGCTGTTATTCCGCCGCCAATGAGAACGACTGGAACAGCGCCGGCGCCAAACAGGCCCTTTCGCTCTTCGCCAAACAGGCGAGCCTTGCTGCGACGCCCGCCCGTCTCGACCAGCAACAACTCAACGAATTGCAGAACCGCAAGGCGCGCCTGTGCCCGAGTCTGTGCAATGCGCGGCAGGTGGAGGCCGCCAGCGGGCGCTGCCTCGCCAAGACCTGCGGGCGCGATGAAAAGCTCGACGCGGACGGCGATTGCGTCGAGCGGGCGACGCGGCGCGTCCGATCCGTCGAAAAGCCAGTGGTCAGGCACGAGCGTCCCGTCGTGGAACGCCGGGCGCGCCGCGCCGCACCCGCGCCGCGACGAATCCGCGAGCGCGAACCTGTGGAGATCGTCGAGCGCCGTCAGCGCCGCGTTGTCGAGGAGCCCATCGTCACGGAAGTGCGCCGTGGATGCTCTTCGGGCCCCTCCGTCAGCATCGGCTTTGGCCCGATACGCCTTGGCGCACCGCTGGGCGGGCGCTGTTGAAGGCGTTCACCCGACGTGATCGCGGATATGCGGGGCTCCAGCGATTGCGCGACGTTAAAGCGCAGGAGCCCCGCGTGTTCGAAGCGCTGGCGGCGGCGATCGGCGGTTGAAGGAGCTTCGGCGCCGGCGCTGTTCCCAAAAAGCCCCCTCGGCATCGCCGCCGTCGACGGGGGAAGCCGAACGCCGGCCCAAACAACCATTTGCCGGTTGTGACGCTCCATCCACTCGCCTATACCGGCCCGACAAACGTCCTGCGCCGCTTCGA